>NZ_JBEYWV010000014.1:0-209387 GCF_040644575.1 Streptomyces sp. NPDC046939 | reverse complement strand
GGGGGGCCCCGGGGGGCCCCTAATCGTTCATAACCCCCCCACCGGCACGGAGAGGCGCGCCCCTGAGGGGCGCGGGGAACTGCGCGACCAGCCACCACGTACGCCGCACACGCACGACGACCGAACCCGGCAGACGCTCTCGGAACGCGGTGCCGACCTGCGGTATGCAGGGGGCATGACCAACACAGGAACCAATCAGGTGGCGGGGCTGTTGCTCGCCGCCGGAGGTGGGCGGCGGCTTGGTGGGCGCGCCAAGGCGCTCCTTACCCACCAGGGGCGACCGCTCGTGGAGCACGCGGTGCGGATGCTGCGCGAGGGCGGATGCGGGCCCGTGCACGTGGTACTCGGAGCGGCGGCCGACGACGTACGCGCGCGTGCCCGCCTCGACGGGTGCGTGCTCGTGGACAACCCGGCGTGGGAGGAGGGCATGGGATCGTCACTGCGGGCGGGCCTCGACTCCCTGAAGGACGCCGGCAGTTCCGCCGCGCTCGTCCTGCTCGTGGACCAGCCGGGCATCGGCGCCGCCGCAGTGGCCCGCGTCCGGGCGGCGTACCACTCCCCCGCAAGCCTCGCGGCGGCCGCGTACGACGGGGAGCGCGGGCATCCGGTCCTCTTCGGCCGCGACCACTGGGCGGGCATCGCGGCGAGCGCGCACGGGGACCGCGGGGCGCGCGCCTATCTCAAGGAGCACGCGGCGGACATCCGGCTCATCGAGTGCGGGGACGCGGCCGAGGCGTACGACATCGACACCCCGGCCGACCTCCGCCACCTGGAGTGAAGGGGCTGGCACCGAGCGCCACGTTCTGTCGATCCGGAGAATCTCGACGTCAACAAACCATTGAACTTCCACGATAAGGAAACTAATATCCACTGACGAGAAGGGCCGGACCCCGGGAACCGGGGCCAGCAGCCGTATCCAGGCGCCCCGGCACTCCGTGCCGCCGCGCGCCGCCGCTCGCTGAAGGAAGTGACAGCCTCATGTCCGCACCAGCGCCGTCCCCGCTGGCCATCGTCGACGCCGCGCCCCTGCCCCGGCAGGACGAGGTCCTCACCGACGCGGCCCTCGCCTTCCTGGGCGAGCTGCACCGGCTGTTCACGCCCCGGCGTGACGAGCTCCTCGCCCGCCGCGCCGAGCGCCGCGCCGAGATCGCCCGCACCTCCACGCTCGACTTCCGCCCGGAGACCGCCGCGATCCGCGCGGACGACTCCTGGAAGGTGGCCCCCGCCCCGGCCGCGCTGAACGACCGCCGCGTCGAGATCACCGGCCCCACCGACCGCAAGATGACGATCAACGCGCTGAACTCCGGCGCGAAGGTCTGGCTCGCCGACTTCGAGGACGCGTCGGCCCCGACCTGGGAGAACGTGATCGGCGGCCAGCTCAACCTCACCGCCGCCTACACCCGCACCATCGACTTCACCGACGAGCGCACGGGCAAGTCGTACGCGCTCAGGCCCGCCGAGGAGCTGGCGACGGTCGTCATGCGCCCGCGCGGCTGGCATCTGAACGAGCGTCACCTCGTCGACGCCGACGGCAAGGCCGTCCCCGGCGCCCTCGTCGACTTCGGCCTCTACTTCTTCCACAACGCCAAGCGCCTCATCGAGCTGGGCAAGGGCCCGTACTTCTACCTCCCGAAGACGGAGTCGTACCTGGAGGCCCGCCTCTGGAACGACATCTTCGTCTTCGCCCAGGACTACGTCGGCATCCCGCAGGGCACCGTCCGCGCCACCGTCCTCATCGAGACGATCACCGCCGCGTACGAGATGGAGGAGATCCTCTACGAGCTGCGCGACCACGCCAGCGGGCTGAACGCCGGGCGCTGGGACTACCTCTTCTCCATCGTCAAGAACTTCCGCGACGGCGGCCAGAAGTTCGTCCTGCCGGACCGCAACCTCGTGACGATGACCGCCCCGTTCATGCGGGCGTACACCGAACTCCTCGTCCGCACCTGCCACAAGCGCGGCGCGCACGCCATCGGCGGCATGGCGGCCTTCATCCCGTCCCGCAAGGACGCCGAGGTCAACAAGGTCGCGTTCGAGAAGGTCCGCGCCGACAAGGACCGCGAGGCGGGCGACGGCTTCGACGGCTCCTGGGTCGCGCACCCGGACCTGGTCCCGATCGCCATGGAGTCCTTCGACAAGGTCCTCGGCGACAAGCCGAACCAGAAGGACCGGCTCCGCGAGGACGTGTCCGTCGCCGCCGGTGACCTCATCGCCATCGACTCCCTCGACGCGAAGCCCACGTACGACGGTCTCGTCAACGCGGTGCAGGTCGGCATCCGGTACATCGAGGCGTGGCTGCGCGGGCTCGGCGCCGTCGCCATCTTCAACCTAATGGAGGACGCGGCCACGGCGGAGATCTCGCGGTCGCAGATCTGGCAGTGGATCAACGCGGGGGTCGTCTTCGACGACGGTCGCCGGGCCACCGCGGAGCTGGCTCGTGAGGTCGCCGCGCGGGAGCTGGGCGCGATCCGCGCGGAGATCGGGGAGGAGGCCTTCGCGGCCGGCAAGTGGCAGCAGGCCCATGACCTCCTGCTCCAGGTCTCCCTGGACGCGGACTACGCGGACTTCCTGACGCTCCCGGCCTACGAACAGCTGGGCTGACCCTCGCCTGCGGGCCGGTGGGGGCTGGTCGCGCAGTTCCCCGTGCCCCTGAGATGCGCACTCCGTGCGCCATCTCAGGGGCACGTCCGTGTGCGGGGCACGTCATCGGGGGAGGCGCGGCGTAGCCGCATGCCTCCAGGGGCGCGGGGAACTGCGCGACCAGCCGCGACGCAAGCCGCAGAAGGCCAGGTCAGCCCAGGTGGACGGACCAGTCCTGCTCCGCCGGAGGCTTTCCGTGCAGATCGGGCACCCGCTTCAACCACGCCGGCCGCCCCTTCTCCATCAAAGCCGCGCGCCGCGCATCCGCCGCCGCCAGCTCGTCCCGGGACGGGAAGTCCGTCGGCAGCCAAGCCGCAGAGGCACGCGCGCGGGCCAGCAGATACCCCACGTACGCGTCCCGCGCCTCCCCCGGCGCGGCGAAATCCGTGAGCCAGGCGTCCGGCACCAGCGCGAGCACCTCCCGCAGCAACTCCTCCGTCACCCTGGGGCCCAGCTCCGCGTCGGCGGCGCGCGTGTCGGGCCCGTACCCGCCGAGCGCGTGGTGCCGAAAGTCGTACGCCTTCCCGGGGTCGGCCCCGTCCCAGCGGTGGTGGAAGACGAGCGCCGCGCCGTGGTCGATGAGCCAGAGCCGGGGCGGCGCCGTCCCGAACGTCGGCCACACCATCAGATTGGAGCTGTGGACCGTCCGGTCGACGTTCACGGTGAGCGCGTCGAGCCAGACGATCCGCCCGGCCTCCAGCGGGTCGACCGGGAACACCTCGGCGACGTCCGGGGTGAAGTCCGCCGCGCCGGGCAGGAAGTCCATCCCGAGGTTGAGCCCCGCGCTGGCCCGCAGCAGGTCCTGCACCTCCTGGTGCGGTTCGTCGACGGCGACGGCGGGGTCGAAGTGGGCGAGCACCAGTTCGGGGAAGCGAAGGCCGAGGCGGCGCGCCAGCTCCCCGACGACGATCTCGGCGACGAGCGCCTTCACGCCCTGCGCGGACCCGGTGAACTTCAGGACGTACGTGCCCAGGTCGTCGGCCTCCACCACACCGGGCACGGAGCCTCCGGTGTGCAGCGGGTTCACATAGCGCGTGGCGGTGACTTCTCTGAGCACCCCGCCAGGCTATACGGGCACCTCGGGCCGCACCGGGAAGGGGATCACCCCCTTGGTCCCGGCCTCCTCGTTTTGGCATGGCCCCACCTTGATCCATAGGATCCGCCGATGATCACTAGACAACGGCTGGCGGCGGGCGCGGGCGCCTTGCTCGCCGCGCTGGCCCTGGGCGGCCTCGGCCCCGTCGGCAGCGCGGCCGCCGCCGACGAGCCCGTGGCGGACAAGCCCGCCCCCAAGGTCGAACTCGTCCTGGACGTCAGCGGATCCATGCGCGCCCGGGACATCGACGGCGACTCCCGGATGGCCGCGGCGAAGCAGGCGTTCAACGAGGTCCTCGACGCCACCCCCGAGGAGGTCCAGCTCGGCATACGCACGCTCGGCGCCAACTACCCGGGCGAGAACCGCAGGACGGGCTGCAAGGACACCGCCCAGCTCTACCCGGTCGGCCCGCTGGACCGCACCGAGGCGAAGACGGCCGTCGCGACCCTGCGGCCCACCGGCTGGACGCCGATCGGCCCGGCGCTCCTGAAGGCCGCCGGCGACCTGGACAAGGGCGAGGCGGGCGGCACCCGCCGCATCGTCCTCATCAGCGACGGCGAGGACACCTGCCAGCCCCTCGACCCGTGCGAGGTGGCCCGCGAGATCGCCGCGAAGGGCATCGGCCTCACCATCGACACGCTCGGCCTGGTCGCCGACGCGAAGACCCGCGCGCAGCTCTCCTGCATCGCCGACGCGACCGGTGGCACGTACACCTCCGTCCGGCACAAGGACGAACTGACGGACCGCGTCGGCCAGTTGGTGGACCGCGCGGCCGACCCCGTGGTCACGCCGGTCGCCGTGGACGGCGCCGCGCAGTGCGCGAGCGCGCCGCAGCTCAAGCCCGGTCTCTACACGGACCGCGAGAAGTTCGGCGAGCACCGCTACTACCGGGTGGACGTCGAGCCCGGCAAGGAGCTGCGCGCCTCGGTGAGCGTCGCGGCCGACCGCGCCGTCAACCGCGACTACGGCGTGCTGCTCCGCGCCGTCACGACGCACGGCCGGGAGATCGTACGGGGCCAGGAGTCCGGCGACGGACGCACCGACGTGATCTCGACAGGCCTGCGCTACCCGAAGGCGGACCGCGAGGAGGCCGGCCCGGAGACCGTCTGCCTCCAGGTCTCGAACTCGTACTCCGCGCCCGCGTCCGTGAAGACGACCCCGGGTCTGCCGGTCGAGCTGACCGTCGACGTGGTGGACGGCCCGGACGAGGCGTCCGACGTGGCGGCGTTCGGCCTGGGCCACGGCTGGTGGTTCCTCGTCGCGCTCGTCGTGGTGGGCTTCCTCGCGGGTGTGCTGTGGGGCTGGATCTCGCGCTGGCGCATCGCCGTCTGGAGGACCAACTGATGCGACGTACACGACGGTTCTTCGCGGGCGTGGCACTGGCCCTGACGGCGCTGACGGCGTTCGCCGGGCCCGCCGTCGCCGACGGTGACGACGACAACGGGACGAAGAAGGCGCCCACCGAGGCGGGCACGTCCTTCCGTACCGCCACCGCCGTCGAGCAGGACCAGAAAGCGACGGCGAACGCCTCCACCGGCGACTACCTGTACTGGTCCTTCCCCGCCGACCAGGGCGAACGCCCGACGGTGAAGGCCACGGTCGACCTGCCCGAGGCGCAGGCCCGGCACGGCGCGCAGACGTGGCGCATCGACGTGTACGACGGGCTGCGCCGCCGCCAGTCGTGCGCGTACGGCGCACAGGCGCGGGCCGTCGCGGCGGACGCGGCCCGCGTCGAGCTGGCCTGCACGCTGCGTACGGTGCGGGCCTGGTCGGAGCCGTGGGCCAACGACCCGCTGCCCGGCACGTACTACGTACGCCTGACGGTCACGGACCTGGCCGACGCGGACCTCGGCCTCCCCGTCTCGACATCGGTCGAGGCGACCTCGAAGAACATGGGCGGCGCGACGGCAGTCGACGGTTCCCTGTCGGCGCCCCTGGTCCCCGGCACGGCCGGCACGACGGACGACCACGACTGGGCCTCCGGCTGGTGGACCAGTCGTTGGCTCTGGACGGCGCTGGGCGCGGTGCTCGCGGCGCTGGCGGGTATCGGCGGTTACGCCCTGACCCGCGGCTCGGGCCGCCCGCCAGGGGCCCCGCCCACGCTGTAGCAGCACCGGGTGCGCCCCGTCCTGCCAGGGGCGCGGGGACCTACGCGACCAGCCACGACGACGGCGCACCCGAACTGCGACACCCCCCACCAGGGGCGCGAGGAACGGCGCGCCCAGCCACCACGACGGCGCACCCGAACCGCGACACCACCCCCCCCCAGGGGCGCGAGGAACGGCGCGCCCAGCCACCACGACGCCGCACCCGAACCGCGACACCACCCCCCCAGGGGCGCGAGGAACTGCGCGCCCAGCCACCACGACGCCGCACCCGAACCGCGACACCACCCCCCAGGGGCGCGAGGAACTGCGCGCCCAGCCACCACGACGCCGCACCCGAACCGCGACATCAACCCCCTCGGGGGCGCGGGGAACTGCGCGCTCAACCACGACGCTGGCGCACCCGAATCACGACACTGCCCCCTCAGGCGCGCGGGGAACTGCGCGCTTAACCACGACGCTGGCGCACCCTGCGATCAAACTCATCAGTCCCTACGGCGCGAACCCCAGGGGCTCCGGCCCGCCCCCGCTCCTCAATCGCCGGAGGAGCTCGAAACGCCTCCACACAGCGCCGCGGCCAGCCGCCCCACCCCGGCCACCTCGACCCGCCCCCGCGCAACCCCCTCGACCAGCCCCATCTCCCCGCGCGCAACGCCCCCGGCGACCTCCGCGTCAAGCACCACCCGCACATCCACCTCCCCACCCTCGAACGACCCATCCCCGTACCCCGCCCCCTCCCCCACCCGCACCCAGAACTCCCCTTCCTCCACCCGCACTTGCACAACCCCGGGTTCACCAAGACCGGCCAGCTCGCGCAGCACAGGCAGGGCCAGCCAATGCGCCCGCACCGCGTCCGTCGCCCGCCGCTCCCCGAGCAACGGCGCCCCCCACTCCCCGAGCGCCTGAAGAACAGGCAGCAACGCCCGTCCGCGCGGGGTGAGTTCATACACGTACACGGACGGCGCCGGCGGCCCCAGCTTCCGCCGCGCCGCGATCCCGTCCCGCTCCATCTCCCGCAACCGCGCGGCCAGCATGTCCGTGCTGACCCCGGGCAGGTCGGCGTGGAGGTCGGTGTAGCGGCGCGGCCCGGCGAGGAGTTCACGGACGATCAGGAGCGTCCAGCGGTCCCCGACGACGTCGAGGGCGCGGGCGGCGGCGCAGTACTGGTCGTAGCTTCGGCGTGGCATACCTCGCAGTCTATGCAACTCGTTGGACTTTCCAAGCGGCCACTTGGTAAAACCAAGTAACGCAACCAGCAACGAGGATCACCCGGTCCGCCTGGAGGGCACGCGCATGGAGTTCCGGCAGTCGAGCAAGCTGAGCGAGGTCTGCTACGAGATCCGCGGCCCGGTGATCGAGCACGCGAACGCGCTTGAGGAGGCGGGCCACAGCGTCCTGCGTCTGAACACGGGCAACCCGGCCCTTTTCGGCTTCGAGGCGCCGGAGGAGATCGTCCAGGACATGATCCGGATGCTCCCGCAGGCCCACGGCTACAGCGACTCGCGCGGCATCCTCTCCGCCCGCCGCGCGGTCGCCCAGCGCTACCAGAGCCTCGGCCTGGACGTGGACGTGGACGACGTCTTCCTCGGCAACGGCGTCTCCGAGCTGGTGACGATGGCGGTGCAGGCGCTCCTGGAGGACGGCGACGAAGTCCTCATCCCCGCGCCCGACTTCCCGCTCTGGACGGCCGTCACGACGCTCTCCGGCGGCAAGGCCGTGCACTACCTCTGCGACGAGCAGGCGGACTGGTACCCGGACCTGGACGACATGGCGGCGAAGATCACGGACCGCACCAAGGCCGTCGTCATCATCAACCCCAACAATCCGACCGGCGCCGTCTACCCGAAGGAGATCGTCGAGTCCATCCTCGACCTCGCCCGCCGCCACGGCCTGATGGTGTTCGCCGACGAGATCTACGACCAGATCCTCTACGACGACGCGGTGCACCACAGCGCCGCCGCCCTCGCCCCCGACCTCGTCGTCCTCACCTTCTGCGGCCTGTCCAAGACCTATCGCGTCGCGGGCTTCCGCTCGGGCTGGCTGGTCGTCACGGGCCCGCAACAACACGCCAAGAACTACCTGGAGGGCCTGACGATGCTCGCCTCCATGCGGCTGTGCCCGAACGCGCCCGCCCAGTACGCCATCCAGGCCGCGCTCGGCGGCCGCCAGTCGATCCGCGAACTCGTCGCGCCGGGCGGCCGGTTGCACGAGCAGCGCGACAAGGCGTGGGAGAAGCTGAACGAGATCCCCGGCGTCAGCTGCGTCAAGCCCAAGGGCGCCCTGTACGCCTTCCCGCGCCTCGACCCGAAGGTGCACCCCATCGTGGACGACGAGAAGTTCGTCCTCGACCTGCTCCTGCGCGAGAAGATCCAGGTGGTCCAGGGCACCGGCTTCAACTGGCCCCGGCCCGACCACTTCCGCATCCTCACCCTCCCGTACGCTGACGACCTCGACGCCGCGATCAGCCGGATCGGGCGCTTCCTGAGCGGATACCGTCAGTGACTTCCTGCCCGACGTGCGCGTACCCGAGCCACACCCAGTTCGCCTCGCCGGACCTGGTCGGGGCGATCGTGGCCGGTGAGTTCGACCGGGCGCGGGACCCCGCGTGGCGGGAGTCCGGCGCCGCGACGGCCGAGGAGTACGCGCGCTGGTCCGGGCACCTGTGCGGAGCCACCTGCCTGCGCATGGCGCTCGGGCCCGGAGCCCCCTCGCTCTTCGAGATCCGCGACGGAGCCCTCAAGTACGGCGCGTACACCGTGGACGCCGACGGCGAGATCCACGGCATGATCTACGCTCCCGCCGCCACGTACGTACGGGAGGTGCACGGCGTCGGGGCGGAGGTGCACCGCGAGCTGACGACGGACGGGATCGGCGCGCTGCTCGACGCGGGGCGGCTCGTCATCGCCTCCGTGCACTACGCGATCCGCCGCCCGCAGGAGCCCGCGCCGGGGCGCGGCGGCCATCTCGTCCTGGTGACGGGCCGCACGGCGGACGGTTCCGGGTTCCACTTCCACAACCCGTCGGGCACGGACGCGGCGACGCGTACGGCCGACCTGCCGGTGGAGCGGTTCGCCGACTACTTCGCGGGCCGGGGCATGTCCCTCGGCGGCGGGGAGGTGTGAGTGGAGGCGGCACTGATCGCGGTCCTCGGCACCCTGCTCGGCTCCGTCGTCACGCACTGGTTCCAGGCGCGGGCGACCATGCGCGGCGCGGAACTCGCCCGCGCCGAGCAGCTCCGCCAGGAGCGCATCGCCAGTTACAGCGCGTACGCGGGCGCCCTCCTCGACTACCGCCGCAGTCAGAACGACCGCTGGTTCCGCGCCCACGAGCAGCCCGGGTCGCCGGCGGCGGAGGCGGCGCGGTTCGCCTCGTACGAGGCGCGGATCGCGGCGCGGCAGGCGCTGACCCGGGTCCACCTGGTCTGCGACGTGCCGCGGCTGCGGCAACTCGCCGACGCCGCCTTCGAGTTCGCCAACTGCCTGCACGAGGCGGTGGACGAGGAGGACCGCGACCGGCGCTCCAAGCGCTGCTCGGACGCGCTGTCGGCGTTCGTGGCGGCCGCCGCGCCGAGCGTGCAGTAGACGCCCGGGCCGCGCGCGCTCACTCTCTGCCGAGCAGGGAGTCCAGCGCCGACACCGGGTCCGGGGACGGCTCGCCCCTGGGCCACCAGTCCTCGCGGCCGGGGTCCGACTCGTAGCCGTACCACAAGCCGTCGCGGCCGAGGCGGAGTTGGAGCGCGGCCGTCGACAGGTGGTTGCGGCGGGGGCGGAACTCCGGGAAGTCCAGGGCGAGGAGCGCGGGGCGGGCGCGGTCGAACGGGCCCGCCGGCGGGTCCCACTCGTCCTCCAGGACGGTGAGACCCGCGAGGCCGCCCTGGCGCCAGGCGGCGACGGCACGGGCGAGGTCGACCGGGGTGCGGCCGGTGCCTCTCGACAGTGCGGCGTACAACGCGCGCGTGGCGGCCGTGAGGCCCGAGCCGGGGTGGGCGGCGGCCAGGCGGACGGCGTCCTGCCAGGGGGTGAGCCCGGCGAGCGGGTCGGCGCCGGTGGTCAGCAGGGTGTGCGCGCGGGCGCCCGCCTCCGTGGCCAGGAGGTCCAGGGCGAGCGGGTCCGGGGCGTCCGGCGCCTGCGGGTAGGACGGCGGCCGCTCGGGGTGGGCCGGGGCGGGGAACTCCGGCGGCAGCTGCGGAAGGTGCTCCGCGCGCGCGAACGCCTCCCGCGCCGGGACCGTGTCCAGGGCCGGTGGAGCGTCGGCGCGGCGCTCCTGCGCGGTGTGCGCGGCATTGCGCCGCGTCAGGTCGGCGAGGAGCTCCTGCTCGCCGCGCCCGCGCAGCAGGAACAGGACGAACGGATCCTCGTCGACGAGCCGCGCCGTCTGGTAGCAGAGCGCCGCCGCGTGCTTGCAGGGCTCGGCGCGGTCCGGGCAGGTGCAGGCCGGGATCAGGTCGTCGACGGCGGGCAGCAGGTCGACGGCGGCGGCGAGCGCGTGCGGCACGTCCTTGTCGAGCAGGGACGCCATGTGGTCGGGGCGGGCGGCGGCGGTCTCCGCGAAGCGGGTCCACTCCTCGTCGGTGAGGGTGCGCAGGCGCAGTTCGGCACGGTAGGGGCGGGGCCGTGAGCCGTGCACGTAGGCGAGGACGCGGCCGGGCGTGACGGTGATCGCGTCGACGTGCCCCCGGTCGGCGTAGGCACGCCCGCGCGCGAGCCGCCCCAGGTCGAGCGAGGTGTCCTCGAGGGCGTCCACCCACGCGTTCCCCCACCAGGTGAGCGCGGCGTCGCCGCCCGGCCGCGCGCGCGGCGGCAGCGGCGGGAAGGTCCGGCGGGTGTCGGTGTGCCGCGCCTGGGCCTGCTCGGCGCTCCCGGCGCGGCCGGGGACGTGGACGGGGCTCATGCCGATGCCCTCCTCAGCGACACCAGGTCCGCCAGCTCCCGGTCGGTCAGCTCGGTGAGGGCCGCCTCGCCGGAGCCGAGGACCGCGTCGGCCAGGGCGCGCTTGGCGGAGAGCAGCTCGGCGATCTTGTCCTCGACGGTTCCCTCGGTGATGAGGCGGTGGACCTGGACGGGCTGGGTCTGGCCGATGCGGTAGGCGCGGTCCGTGGCCTGCTCCTCGACCGCGGGGTTCCACCAGCGGTCGTAGTGCACGACGTGGCCCGCGCGCGTGAGGTTGAGCCCGGTGCCCGCCGCCTTCAGGGAGAGCAGGAAGACGGGGACCTCGCCGGCCTGGAAGCGGTCCACCATGCGCTCGCGCTCGGCGACCGGGGTGCCGCCGTGCAGCAGCTGGGTGGGGACGGCGCGGGTGGCCAGGTGCGTGGCGAGGAGCCGCGCCATGGACACGTACTGCGTGAAGACCAGCACGGATCCGTCCTCGGCGACGATCGTGTCGAGCAGTTCGTCGAGCAGCGCGAGCTTGCCCGAGCGGCCCGCGAGGCGCGCACGGCCGCCGTCCTCGCCCTCCTTCAAGTACTGCGCGGGGTGGTTGCAGACCTGCTTCAAGGAGGTCAGCAGCTTCATGATGAGGCCGCGCCTGCCGATGCCCTCGGCGGCCTCGATGTGCGCCATGGACTCGCGCACCACGGCCTCGTACAGCGACGCCTGCTCCCTGGTGAGGGGCGCCGGATGGTCGGACTCGGTCTTGGGCGGCAGCTCGGGCACGATGCCGGGGTCGGACTTCTTGCGGCGCAGGATGAACGGGCGGACCAGGCGGGACAGGCGCTCGATCGCCTCGGGGTTCTCCAGCGGGCCTTCGCCCTCCACTGCGCGCGCGTGCCTGGCGCGGAACGCCTTGAGCGGGCCGAGCAGTCCGGGCGTGGTCCAGTCGAGCAGGGCCCACAGCTCCGAGAGGTTGTTCTCGACGGGGGTGCCGGTGAGCGCCACGCGCGCGGGGGCGTCGATGAGGCGGAGCGCCTTCGCGGTGGCCGAGTTCGGGTTCTTCACGTGCTGCGCCTCGTCGGCGACGACCATGCCCCAGGTGTGCCCGGCCAGCTCCGTGGCGCGGCTGCGCAGCGTCCCGTACGTGGTGAGGACGAAGCCGCCGCCCGGCCCGTCGAGGGTGCGCTCGGTGCCGTGGAAGCGGCGCACGGGGACGCCGGGCGCGAACCGGTTGATCTCCCGCTGCCAGTTGCCGAGCAGGGAGGCGGGGCAGACGACGAGGGTCGGCGCGGGCCGGTCCCGGCGCAGGTGGAGGGCGATGAGGGTGACCGTCTTACCGAGGCCCATGTCGTCGGCGAGGCAGCCGCCGAGGCCCAGCGAGGTCATGAGGTCGAGCCAGGCGAGGCCGCGGAGCTGGTAGTCGCGGAGGGTGGCGCGCAGGCCCGGGGGCTGCTCGACGGTGTCGATGCCGCGGGTGAGGCGGTCGCGGAGTTCGGCGAGGCGCCCTGTGGGCACGGCCGGGACCCGCTCCCCGTCGACGTCGGCCTCGCCGGTGAGGGCGACCGCCAGCGCGTCGACGGGCTGGAGCAGCCCCAGCTCCCGCTTGCGCGCCTTGCGCACCAGGTCGGGGTCGACGACGACCCACTGGTCGCGCAGGCGCACCACCGCGCGGTGGGACTCGGCGAGCTGGTCCATCTCGCGCTCGGTGAGCGGGTCGCCGTCGAGCGCGAGCTGCCAGTTGAAGGCGAGCAGTTCGTCGCTGTCGAAGAACGTCGTGCCGTCGGTGGCGGAGCCGGGCGCGGCCTGCGCCCGTACGACGGCGGTCGCCGTGAGCGAACGGGCCAGCTCGCGCGGCCAGTGCACGGCGACCCCCGCCTTGGCGAGCCGGGCCGCGCCGGGCCCCAGCAGGTCGATCAGCTCGCTCTCGGCGAGGGCGAGCACGTCGGGCACGTCCTGCTCCAGGAGGCGGCCGAGCGGCGGCCAGGCGGCGACGGCGCGGCGCACGGCGAGAACGGCGTCGATGCGGGCGCGGGGCCCGAAGTGGTCGGAGGCGTCACCGGCGAAGAGGTGCGCGGCGTCGACCACGCGCGTGGGGTCGGCGAGGCTGTGCACCTGGACGACGGCGGCCCCGGCGCGGCGCGCGCCCGGGTCGTCGGGATCGTCCGGGCTTCCCCCCTGCTCGCCGCCGTCGAACAGCAGCTCCTGGGAGAGGTCGAGCCGCAGCGACACCCGCACCCCGGCGTCGAGCCCGGCCGCCGCCTCGACGGCCCAGGGCCGGGCGTGCGGGATGTGCTGGGCGGCGACGGCGGCGAACGGGGCGCCCGCCGCGTGCGCCGCCGCCGGGGTGCGGGGCAGCGCGTCGGCCACGGCGTCGACGAAGGCGCGGACCAGCGCCTCGGGCGCGGGCACCCGCACCGGCCTGCTGCCGGGCACCGGCGTGGCGTACCCCTCGGGCGGCAGGGCGGCGGCGATGCCCTGGAGCTGCGCCACGTCGTCCGCGTCCAGCGGGCCCGCGCGCCAGGCGTCGTGGTCGGAGGCGGTGAGGCCCGGCAGGAGGCGGCCCCGCGCCACCAGGTGCAGGGCGTGCGCGGCGGCGGCGCCCCACGCGGTCGCGGCGGGGTGCGCGCCCCGGGTGCGGCGGGCCCGCAGGAGCGCGGGCAGCGCCTCGACGACGGGCAGGACCAGCGCGGGCACGGAGCGGCCGCGCACCCCGGAGCCGTGCGGCCGGACGACGGTGATCTCCTCAGCGGCGCCGGGCAGGACCGCCCCGTCCGGCGACCAGAAGGCGATCCGGCCCTCGCGCGGCAGGGCGGCGGGCAGGAAGAGCGCGGCGGCCCCGGGGGCGACGCCGATCGACTCCGGCACGGTCACCACGCCGCCCACCTCCACTCCGCTCGCTTCGCCTTCCGGGAACTCCAGGACCTCTAGACCTTACGGGCCACCTCTGACAATCCATGATCCGTGGCCCCCCGCACCCGCGCCCCAGGGCGTCGGCACCCCGGTTCAGCACCCGTGTACGGTTCGTTCGATAATGTCCCCGTCACTGTCGACCCTCGCAGGAACAGGCAAGAACCTTGGGTGATCTGCTGCTCGTCCGGCACGGCGAGACCGAGTGGGCGCTGACCGGTCAGCACACCGGCCTCACCGACATCCCGCTCACCGACAACGGCCGCGAGGAGGCCCGCAGGGTCGCGCCGCTCGTCTGCAGCTACCACATCGGGGCCGTCTTCGTGAGCCCCCTGCAGCGCGCCCGTGAGACCGCCGAGCTGGCCGGCCTCAAGCGCTACACCGTCGACCCGGACCTCCTCGAGTGGGACTACGGCGCCTACGAGGGCATCACCACCCGGGAGATCCAGCGGACCCGCCCCAATTGGTACCTGTTCGACGACGGGGTGCCGCCGGGGCCGCCCGAGCACCCGGGCGAGACCCCGGAGCAGGTGGGCACGCGCGCGGACCGGATGCTGTCCAAGGTCGACGCGGCGCTCTCCAACAACGAGGGCAGCGTCGTGCTCGTCGGCCACAGTCACTTCCTGCGCGTGCTGACCGCGCGCCGCCTCGGCCTGCCCGTGTCGGGCGGCTCGCACTTCCTGCTCGCGACCGGCACGGTCAGCCGGCTGAGCATGGAGCACGGGCGGCCGGTCGTCTCCGGCTGGAACCTGCGCCCCCCGAGCGACTGAGGCCGCGCGGCGGCGTTGTCAGAGGCGTCGGGCACCATCGTCGGCAGGAGGTGCGCATGACCCGACCGCCGACCGCCGCGCAGCGGCGCATCATCGAGGCCGCCGACCCGGAGACGGGCCGGATCACCGGCAGCCCGGCCCAGCTGACGCGGCTCGTCGTGCTCAAGCTGGCCTTCCGCCACCCCAGGCCGCCGCACGACCACTTCCTCACCCCGGAGGGCCACCGCGTCCGCGAGGCCGGACAAGAGGCCGCGCGGCAGCCCGCTGACCCCGCGCCCGAGAAGCCGGCCGCGCCCGACGGCGTCTTCACGGCCCGCCTCGGCGGCGAGCCCGGCGCCACGCCCTCCCCCGCCCGCGCCCGCGAGGTCCGCACCGCCTGGCAGGGGCTCCTTGAAATACGCCGCATGACCTCCCCGGACGGCACCACCGACCGCCCCAGCGCCTGGGAGCGCAGCCGCCTCACGCACGCGGCGGCCCTCGCCCTGGAGGCGGCCGGGTGCACCCCCGCGAGCGACACGCACCCCGGCTACCGGGTCACGGAGACACCGCAACCCGAGGCAGTCGCCGTCCGCCATCCGACCCCGTCCGGACTCACCGCCTGCACAGCGGCGCTCGAAGCGGCCGGCTGGCAGGTGAGCGAGCACGCGTCCACGCGCGGTGGGGGCCGCTACCTCTTGGCCTCGCCAAGACGCGCGTGAGCCGGCGCCGCCCGGTTGCGCCCGCGCACCCCACCCGTGCCCGTCGCCCGGTCCCACCCGTCCGCCCCACACCGTTCACGCACACCACCCCTCCCTGTTCGCGCGGCGTCATGCGCTGACCGGCGAGAACGGGTATGCACACTTCATGCGCTTAGCTCGTCGTACGTTCTTGCTCGCTGTCGCCGGTTCGGCGGCCTTGTCGTGCTCCCGTGTCCCCGCCGACGCCAAGGAGGGCGGGGCCGCCGCGCCGTCGGCCGCGGCGGCCGCCGCGCGGCGGTTGCTCGGCCGCCACGCCGACCAGGTGTCCTTCCACCCGCTGCCGGGCGCCACCGATGCCTTCCGGGTGGACGGGCGGCGCGGTCACGTCAGCGTCGCCGGGACCTCTCCCGCCGTCCAGCTCGCGGGGCTGCGCCGCTACCTGAAGGACGTGGCGCACGCCAACGTCTCCTGGGCGGGCGAGCAGCTCGACCTGCCCGACCACCTGCCCGCGCCGCCGCGCCCGCTCACCGGACGGGCGAACGTCCCGCACCGTTTCGTCCTCAACGACACCAACGACGGGTACACGGGCGCGTACCACGACTGGGCGTACTGGGAGCGCGAGCTGGACGTGCTCGCGCTCCACGGCTTCAACGAGGTCCTGGTGTACGTCGGCGCGGACGCGCTGTACCACCGGGTGCTCAGCCAGTTCGGCTACAGCGACCGGGAGCTGCGCGAGTGGATCCCCGCCCCGGCGCACCAGCCGTGGTGGCTGTTGCAGAACATGGCGGGCCCCGTGGGCGGCCCGGTCTCGGCGCGGCTGCTCGCCGCGCGGGCCCGCCTCGGGCGCCGTATCGCCGACCGGGTGCGGGAGTTGGGCATGAAACCCGTCCTGCCTGGCTACTACGGCACGGTCCCGCCCGGCTTCGCGGAGCGCAACGCGGGCGCGCACGTGGTCGAGCAGGGCAACTGGTACGGGTACCGCAGACCCGACTGGCTGGACCCGCGCGGCCCGCACTTCGCGCGCGTGGCGGCCGCGTTCTACCGGGCGCAGCAGGAGATGTTCGGCCCGGCGGAGCTGTTCAAGATGGACCTGCTGCACGAGGGCGGCAAACCCGGTGACGTGCCGGTCCCGGACGCGGCCCGGGGCGTCGAGAAGGCGCTGCGCGCGGCGCACCCGGAGGCGCTGTGGGTAATCCTCGGCTGGCGCCACAATCCACCGAAGGAGATCGTGAACGCGGTCGACAAGGACCGCATGCTCGTGGTCGACGGCATCAGCGACCACTACCCGACGGTGACGGACCGCGACGCGGACTGGGACGGCACCCCGTACGCGTTCGGCTCGATCTGGAACTTCGGCGGTCACACCACGCTCGGTGCGAACACCCGTGACTGGGCGGAGCTGTACGAGCGGTGGCGCACGAAACCGGGCGGCGCCCTGCGCGGCACGGCGCTGCTCCCCGAGGCCGCCGACAACAACCCGGCGGCGTTCGACCTGTTCTCCGAACTGGCATGGCGCGAGGGCCCGCTGGATCTGAAGACGTGGTTCGACGACTGGTCCGTCGCGCGGTACGGGCGGCGGGACGCCGAGGCCGTCGCGGCGTGGGACGTGCTGCGGCGCACCGCCTACGGGACGACGCGCGCGGACGGCTGGGGCGAGGGCGCGGACGGTCTGTTCGGGGCCCGTCCCTCGCTCACGGCGCAGTCGGCGGCGAAGTGGTCGCCGAAGCAACTGCGGTACGACGCGGCCGAGTTCGAGAAGGCGCTGACGCATCTCCTGGCCGTGCGTCCGGCGCTGCGGCGCTCGTCCGCGTACCGCAGGGATCTCCTCGACGTGGCGCGCCAGGCCCTGTCGAACCGCAGTCGCGCGATGCTGCCCCGGATCAAGGAGGCGTTCGAGGCCGGGGACGCCGCCACCCTCGCCCGGCTGACCGGCGCCTGGCTCTCCCTGATGGACCTCATGGAGAAGCTTCTGGCCACCGACGCGCGCCATCTGCTCGGGACGTGGGTCGCGGACGCGCGCGCCTGGGGCGCCGACGACGCGGAGCGCGACCGGCTCGCGTACGACCAGCTCTCGCTGGTCACCTCCTGGGGGACGCGTGCGGGCGCCGACGCCGGGCTGCGCGACTACGCCAACCGGGAGTGGTCGGGGCTCGTCGGGGGCCTGTACCGCAAGCGCTGGGCGACGTTCTTCACGGAGCTGCGGGCCGCGCTCGACGAGCGGCGCGCGCCGCGCGCGATCGACTGGTTCGCGCTGGAGGACGCGTGGATCCGCACCCCGGGCACATTGCGGACGCGGGCGACCGGAAGCACGTACAAAGTCGCTGGTCAGGTGCGGGACCGGCTGCGGGAGGGCTGACCGGGGGCCACGGGCGGAACCGGCCATCACGCGCTTGACGGGTATACGTCATCCGCAATCTCTGGTAGGAAACCTTCCTAACAGTCGGCCGTCGGGGCCGACCGGTCACCGTGGAACGACGAACTCCCTCCTGGAGGAACCGTGTTCACCCCCCACATACGCACCTCCCGCCGCACCCTTCTCACCTTCCTGGGAGCCTCGGTCGTGGCGGCGCCCCTGCTCTCCGCCACCCAGGCGGTGGGCGTCGCCGCGAGCGGGCTCGACGACCCGGCGAAGAAGGAGATCGCCATGAAGCTGGTGTCGAGCGCGGAGAACTCCTCGCTCGACTGGAAGGCGCAGTACAAGTACATCGAGGACATCGGCGACGGCCGCGGCTACACCGCGGGCATCATCGGCTTCTGTTCCGGCACCCACGACATGCTCGAACTCGTCGAGCTGTACACCGCCCGCAAGCCGGGCAACGTGCTCGCCAAGTACCTGCCCGCGCTGCGCAAGGTCGACGGCACCGACTCGCACGAGGGGCTCGACCCGAACTTCCCGCGCGACTGGGCGAGGGCGGCGCAGGACACCGCCTTCCAGCAGGCGCAGAACGACGAGCGCGACCGGGTCTACTTCAACCCCGCGGTCGCCCAGGGCAAGGCCGACAAGGTGGGCACGCTCGGCCAGTTCACGTACTACGACGCAATCGTGATGCACGGCGACGGCTCCGACCCGACGAGCTTCCGCTCCATCCGCAAGCGCGCCCTCGGCCACGCGAAGCCGCCCGCGCAGGGTGGCTCCGAGACGGCCTGGCTGCACGCGTTCCTCGACGCGCGGGTGTGGGCCATGCGGCAGGAGGAGGCGCACAGCGACACCAGCCGCGTCGACACCGCGCAGCGGGTCTTCCTCAACAAGGGCAACCTGAACCTGGACCCGCCGCTTGACTGGAAGGTGTACGGGGACAGCTACCACATCGGCTGACGCGGCCCTTGTCCCCTTGCGGCCCGTTCGGAGTGGTCGTCCTCCGAACGGGCCCCGCGTCAGTGCACTCCGGCCGCCGAGGCGCCCGTCCGCTGTTCGGCGATGGCTCCGCCCGGCTCCATCGGCGAGGTGACGTCGTCCGCGTCGCGGCGCCGGCCGATGTGGTTGAAGACCAGGTTGAGCAGGACGGCGGCGACGCAGCCCGTGGAGATCCCCGAGTCCAGGATGATCTTCGCGGTGTCCGGGAACGCGTGGTAGAACTCCGGCGCCGCGATCGGGATGAGGCCGACGGCGAGCGAGACGGCGACGATGAGGACGTTGTTGTCCTTCTCCAGGTTGGCCTTGACCAGGGTCTGGATGCCGCTGGCCGCGACCGAGCCGAACAGGACGACGCCCGCGCCGCCGAGCACCGGGCGCGGCACCACCGCGATCAGCGAGGCCGCCACCGGGCACAGCCCCATCAGGACCAGGAACGCGCCGCCGGTCGCGACCACGAACCGGCTGCGGATCCTCGTCATCGCCACCAGGCCGATGTTCTGCGCGAAGGCGCTGCACATGAAGCCGTTGAAGAGCGGGCTGACCGCCGAGCCGAGGGTGTCGGCGCGCAGGCCCGCCGCGATCGTCTTCTCGTCGGCCGGACGCTCGACGATCTCGCCGAGGGCGAGCATGTCGGCGGTCGACTCGGTCATGGAGACGACCATGACGACGCAGAGCGAGACGATGGCCGCGCCCGCGAACTGCGGGGCGCCGAAGTGGAACGGCGTCGGGAAGCCGACGATGTCCGCGTCCCCGATGGGCGAGAAGTCCGTGACGCCGAACGGGATGGCGACGACCGTGCCGATGACGAGGCCAAGGAGGACCGCGATCTGCTTGACGAACCCGGTCGTGAACCGGCGCAGGAGCAGCACGATGACGAGGGTGATCCCGGCCAGGGCCAGGTTCTTCATCGAGCCGTAGTCCGACGCCTTGGTGTCGGGCCCTTGCGCCCAGCCGAAGGCGACCGGCATCAGGGAGATGCCGATGAGCGTGATGACGGTGCCGGTGACGACCGGGGGGAAGAAGCGGATCGCCTTGCAGAAGACGGGCGCCGCGAGGAAGCCGAGGACACCCGCGACGATCACCGCCCCGAAGATGATCGGGAGCGCGTCGTCCTTGTCCTTCGTGGAGTCGACGACGGCGAGCATGGGGGCGACGCCCGCGAACGTCACACCGTTCACGAACGGCAGGCGGGCGCCGATCTTCCAGATGCCGAGCGTCTGGAGGAAGGTGGCGAGACCGGCGGTGAAGAGGCAGGCGCCGGTGAGGAAGGTGAGTTCCTTCGCCGAGAGCCCGATGTAGGCGCCGACTATGAGCGGGGGTGCGACCACGCCCGCGTACATCGCCGCCACGTGCTGCAACCCCGTCGTCGCCATCTTCAGCGGGGGCAGCGTCTCATCGACCGGATGTTTGGTATGCCCCGCGTCGGATTCGGCGGGGGTGGTGCCTTGCTTGGTGAACCTGGGCTTCGTAGCCACTGAGGCTCCTCCGGTTGTTTTCCAGTACCGGCGGATTGCCGGCACTTTTCGCTTCTGGGAGGTGGTGCAAGGTGCAAGGTCCAGCTATTCGGTTGTCGTGCGCCCAGGTACCGCTGACCGCCCCGGGAACGTGAAGCTTTGGGCCACGTTCCGGGGCGGCACCCGAGCAGCCTGCTCGGGTCCGGCCGGGGACCGTCCTCCCCGGCCGGAGTCTTGGGGGTTGTGCGGGTTACGCCTCCGCCGCGATCCGCGCGAGGCGCTGTGCCTCGTCCCGCGTGGAGCGGGCGACGGCGTCCTCGTCGACGCGCAGGAGGCGGCTGTTCTCCACCACCGGTACGCCGTTGACGAGGGAGAGGGTGACCGGTGCGGCCGCGCCGAGGACGAGCGCGGTGACCGGGTCGGCGATGGACGAGTGGGCCAGGGTGTCCAGCTTCCACAGGACCAGGTCGGCGAGCTTTCCGGCCTCAAGGGAACCGATCTGGTCCGCGCGGCCGAGCACCTGCGCACCCCCGTACGTGCCGAGGCGCAGCGCCTGACGGGCGTTCAGGGCCGCCTCCCGGTGGGCGCCGAGGCGGTTGATGAGGAGGGCGTTGCGCAGTTCGGTGTGGAGTTCGCCGGACTCGTTGGAGGCGGTGCCGTCGACGCCGAGGCCGACCGGGACGCCGGCCGCGAGCATGTCGGGGACGCGGGCGATACCGGCGGCGAGGCGGGCGTTGGACGACGGGCAGTGCGCGACACCCGTCTTCGTCCGGCCGAAGGCGGCGATGTCGGAGTCGTTCATGTGGACGCTGTGCGCCATCCACACGTCCTCGCCGAGCCAGCCCGTCGACTCGAAGTAGTCGGTCGGGCCCATGCCGAACAGCTCGTGGCAGAACTTCTCCTCCTCGACCGTCTCACTGCCGTGCGTGTGCAGCCGTACGCCGAGGCGGCGCGCCAGCTCGGCGCCCTGCTTGAGGAGTTCGGTGGAGACGGAGAACGGCGAGCAGGGGGCGACGGCCACCTGCGTCATCGCGTCGAAGGAGGCGTCGTGGTGGGTCTTGACGGTCTCCTCGGTCGCGGCGAGTGCGCCTTCGAGGGTCTCGACGGCGAAGTCCGGGGGCAGGCCGCCGTCCTTCTCGCTGCGGTCCATGGAGCCGCGGGCCAGGGTGAAGCGGACGCCCATCTCGGAGGCGGCGCGGATGATCGACCCGGACAGGTCGCCCGACCCTCGCGGGAAGACGTAGTGGTGGTCCATGGCGGTGGTGACGCCGCCGCGGACCATCATGGCGAGGGAGCCCTGCGCCGCCGCGTACGTCATCCGCTCGTCGATCCGCGCCCACGTCGGGTAGAGCGTCTTCAGCCAGTTGAACAGGTTGTGGTCCGTGGCGAGGCCGCGGGTGATCCACTGGTAGAAGTGGTGGTGGGTGTTGACCAGGCCGGGGGTGGCGAGGTGGCCGGTGCCGTCGACGCGGCGGACGACGTTCTCCAGACCCTCGGGGGCCTTGCCCGCCCCGACGGACTCGATCCTGTTGCCCGCGACGACGATGTGGCCCGAGGCGTACTCGGTGTCCTGGGCGTCGACCGTCGCGACCGCGACGTTCTCGATGACGATGCGCTCGGTGGCGCTGTTTGCCGTAGAAGCTGCCATGGTGCTTCCTTCATTCCTCAGTGGCGATGGCGGTGGGCACGGCAGGACCCTAGGTGGATTTGAGTGCCGCGGCGGCGTTGGCGCTGCCGCGGGTGCCGAGATGGTGGAAGAAGAGGTTCAGCGTGACGGCGACGAGCGCGCCGGCGCTGATGCCCGAGCCGAGCACGGTCTGCGCCCAGGCCGGGAAGTCGGCGTAGAAGGTGGGTGCGGCGAGCGGGATGATGCCCGCGCCGAGCGAGACGGCCACCAGGATGATGTTGGAGCTGTCGTCGAGGCCCGCCTCGGAGAGGGTCCGGATGCCGCTGACGGCGATGGAGCCGAAGAGGACGATGCCCGCGCCGCCGAGGACCGGCATGGGGACCAGGGAGACGACCGCGCCGAGCATCGGGAAGACGCCGAGGATCAGCAGGGCGCCGCCCGCGACGGCGACGACGTAGCGGCTGCGTACCTTGGTCAGCGAGACGACGCCGACGTTCTGGGCGAACGCGGAGGTCGGGAAGCCGCCGAAGACCGGGCCGAGGAAGGTGGCGATGCCGTCGGTGCGCAGGCCGCGGGTGATGGTGCGGCCCGAGGTCTCGCGGTCGCAGATCTCGCCGATGGCGAGCATGCCGGCCGAGGACTCCGTCATCAGGACGAGCATGACCAGGCAGAGCGAGACGATCGCGGCGGGCTGGAACGTGGGCGCGCCGAAGGCGAACGGGGTGGGCAGCGCGGCGACGGGCGCCGAGCCCAGCGCGCTGAAGTCCGCCATGCCGAACGGGATCGCGGCGAGCGTGCCGACCAACAGGCCGAACAGCAGGGCGACTTGCTTGACGAAGCCGCGGCCGAAGCGCTGTATGAGCAGGATGACGACGAGCGTGAACCCGGCGAGGGCGAGGTAGCGCATGTCGCCGTAGTCCTTGGCGGTCGCGTCGCCGCCTTGGGCCCAGCCGACGGGTACGGGCATGAGCGTCACCCCGATGAGGGTGATGACGACGCCGGTGACCAGCGGCGGGAAGAAGCGCAGGAGGCGCCCGAAGAACGGCCCGATGGCGAGGCAGAAGACACCGGCCACCATCACCGCCCCGTAGATCGCGGGGAGTTGGTCGCCCTTGGCGTTGGTCTCGGCGATCGCGAGCATCGGCGCGATGCCGGCCGAGGAGGCGGCGTTGACGAAGGGCAGCCGGTTGCCGACGAGGCCCTTGACGCCGAGGGTCTGGAGCAGGGTGGCCACGCCCGCGATGAGCAGGGACGCGGCGATCAGCCGGGTCCGGCCCGCGGTGTCGAGTCCGACGGCCTGGCCGATGATGAGCGGAGGGGTGACGACGCCCGCGTACATGGCGGCGATGTGCTGGAGAGCGGCGGGGACGAGCCGCGAGGGGTGGAGCTTCTCGTCCACCGGGTGCACGGTGTCCGTGCCGTCCGACGGGGTGGAGATTTCAGAACACGGGCCCTCGGCCTCAGCCGGCCCCTTTCCTTGCACTGCCATTGCGATGTTCCCTCCGGTGCGGCGCACCCCCGCCGACCTGGGGTGGACGGGGGTGCGCTGTCGCGTCCGAGTACGCCGGGAGGCGTCAGAGGTTGGTCATGTCGACCGGGATGCGCTGCTCGGCGCCGTCCCGCAGGATGGTGGCCTCGATCAGGCCGTAGGGGCGGTCGGCGGCGTAGTACACGGCACCGTCCTTCGCCTCGTTCTCCAGGCCGAACGGCGACAGGTCCTGGCGGAAGTGGTGCTTGTTCGGCGCGGAGAAGCGGATCTCGTCGATCTCGCTGCGGTTGTTGATGACGCGCGAACCCATCTGGTACAGCGTCTGCTGGAGCGAGAGCGAGTACGTCTCGACGAACGCCTGGAGCATGTGCTTCTTGGCCTGCGCGTAGGACTTCTCCCACTGCGGCATGCGCTGCTCGTCACTGGTCCAGTTGTGCCGCCACCAGGTGGAGAGCGACGTCGCGAGGATGCGGTCGTAGTCCTCCTGGAGCGTCGTGTACTTGTCCTTGATGAAGCCCCAGAACTCGGAGTTCGTGGAGTTCAGGACGGTCAGGTCCTTGAGCCCGGACAGGACCTCGAACTTCTCGCCGTCGTACGTGATCTGGGCGAGGCGCGTCTCCTGGCCCTTGCGGACGAAGGAGTGCTGCACTTCGTCGGCGCCGATGAAGTTGGAGCCCGCGTCCGAGCCGACTATCCGCTCCCAGGCGTACTCCTCGATGCGGATGCGCGCCCGGTGGATGGAGGGCTGGCTGTCGACGAAGTGCCGGGCGAGGTGGATGCCGTACTGCTCCACCGAGTCGATGCCGTGTTCCTTGGCGAAGGCGAAGCAGGTGTTCTTGGTGGTGTCGGTCGGCAGGCAGTTCGCGTTCGACCCGTTGTAGTGCACGTCCTCCAGGTCGCCGCTGAGCGCGACCGAGACGTTCACGTCCTTGATGTGGTGGGTGTCGCCGTCCCGCGTGATCTTCACGACGCGGTTCTCTGCTTTGCCGTACTGGTTCTGGCCGAGAATCGTGGGCATGTCTGCTAGCTCCCTCGGTAAACGGAGTAGCCGAACGGGTTGAGCAGCAGCGGCACGTGGTAGTGCTCGCCCGGTACGACGGCGAACGTGATCGCCACCTCCGGGAAGAACGCTCCGTTCGCGCCGCTGTCCCGATTCGCGGGGGCGTCCTGCTGCGCATCGGCTTGCTTCTTGTCGAAATACCCCTCCGTCTCGAAGTCGAGACGGACATGGGTGGTGCCCTCCGGCAGCGCCGGAAGGTCCTTGCAGCGCCCGTCCGCGTCGGTGGCCGAGCCGCCGAGCGCCACCCAGGCGGCGCCCGAACCGGCGCGCGCCGCGAGGGAGATGGCGACACCCTCGGCGGGGCGTCCGATGCTGGTGTCCAGGATGTGTGTGGACACCGACGCGGTCGTTTCGGTGCTCATCGAGCGTCGTCCTCTTCTTCTGCGGGTTCTACGTGTTCCACGAGGCGGGTGAGGCGGATGCGGTTGATCTTGCCCAGCTCGGCGCGGACGATCTCCCGCTCCCGCTCGGGCGTGTTGCCGCTGCGCTCCTTGAGCGCTTGGAGCATCTGCTCCGCGCTCGCCCCGGTGGCGCAGATGAGGAAGACATGTCCGAACCGGTCCTGGTAGGCCAGGTTCCGCTCCAGCATCTCCGCCTTGAGCTCCTCGGAGGCCCCCGCCATGCCGCGCTGTTCACGCGACGAGGTCGGGTCGCCGGGCTTCGGGCGGCCGATCGGCGGGTGCCCCGCCATCGCCTCCGCGAGGTCCTCGGCGGTCAGCTCGGCCATGGCGGCGTCGCTGGCCTCGAAGAGGGACTCGGCGGTGGCGAAGGGGCGCTGGGCGATGATCTTGTTCCCCCACGCCGATGAAGCACACACCTCGTGGAGCGCGGCGCGGGCCGCGCTCTCGTCCGAGGTGTTGAACCGGGTCAGACCCGGCTTCGATCCTGAAGTCACGGGATGCCTCCGTGGCCTTGTGCTGGACGGGCTGCGGATAGCTAACGCCCTCGGAAACACGGCGTCAACACTTTGTTGAAAACTTGGAGTTAAGAAAACCGCCGTCCGGTTAACGGACGGCGGTCGGGCGTTCGAGCTGTTCCCGCAGGTCAACGCGGGCAGGGCCAGGTCAGGACGGCTTCTCGCGGTTGAGGTAGTTGTAGACGGTGAACCGGGAGACGCCCAGCGCACCGGCCACCGTCTCGACGCCGTGCCGTACGGAGAAGGCGCCGCGGGCCTCCAGGACGCGCACCGCCTCCTGCTTCTGCTTGCGGTCCAGCTCGGCGAGGGGCTTGCCCTCCTTGCGCTCCATGGCGGCCAGGATGTGATCCAGGGAGTCGGCGAGCTGGGGCAGCCGGACGGCGATCACCTCGGCGCCTTCCCAGCTCAGCACGATGTCGTCCTTGCCGGCCTCGCTCGGCGGCAGCATCTCGGCCCCCATGGCGTCGACGAGCGGCTTGACCGCCCGGACGAAGGGCTCGTCCCCCATGGCGGTCACCTATCACCCTCCCCGCCGGCCACGTTCTTCCCGTCGATCACATTGACCTGGAGCGAGACCCGGGTGGCGCCCGCTTCGAGGGCCTGGCGAAGGAGCGCGTCCACCGCGGTGAGCACGCGCCCCGCCTCCCCCTCGGCGGTGTTGCCGAACGGTCCCACGTCGACCGCGTCCAGGTCGGCCCCCTGGACGACCTCGCGGGCGACGACCGCGTGCGGCGGCGCCTCGTCGAGATCGAAGGGTTCGGTCGTGAACTCCACTCTCAATCGCACGGCCTCAACCTAGCGCCGATCGGGCTTTTTCCGGCAGCCCCTCTTGACAGCGCCCCGACCCCGCAGGCAATCTTCCATCAAGTAGAAACGAACTTCCGCAATACGGAATCCGTAGAGGTTCTTGAGAGAGCGGAACCTAGACCTGAAGGGAGCGCCGACCCTGATGGGATTCGCGGACCAGCGCTTCAACGTCAACCTGTCGATCCTCTTCACGGAACTCCCGCTCCTGGAGCGCCCCGCGGCCGCCGCCGCGGCGGGCTTCACCGCGGTCGAGCTGTGGTGGCCCTGGGTCGATGCCCCCGTCCCCGCACAGTCCGAGCTGGACGCCCTGCGGGACGCGCTCAAGGACGCGGGCACCCAGCTGACCGGCCTCAACTTCTACGCCGGGCAACTGCCGGGGCCGGACCGGGGCGCCCTGTCGATCCCCGGCGAGGAGAGCGAGAAGTTCCGCGCGAACATCGACGTCGCCGCCGGCTTCGCCGCCTCCCTCGGCTGCAAGGCGCTCAACGCGCTGTACGGCAACCGCGTGGACGGCGTCGACCCGGCCGTCCAGGACGCACTCGCCCTGGAGAACCTGGTCCTCGCGGCCCGCGCCGCCGACCGGATCGGCGCGGTGCTCCTCATCGAGGCGCTCAACAAGCCCGAGTCGCCCGCCTGCCCGATCGTCAGCGCCCCGAAGGCCATCGAGATCGTCGACAAGGTCAACGCGGCGACCGGCCTCGGCAACGCCAAGTTCCTCATGGACCTCTACCACCTGTCCATGAACGGCGAGGACCTCCAGCAGGTCATCAGCGACTGCACCGACAAGACGGCGCACGTGCAGATCGCGGACAACCCGGGCCGCGGCGCCCCCGGCACCGGCACCCTGCCGCTCGAGGACCTGCTCGACCAGCTCAGGAAGGCCGGCTACGAGGGCTACGTGGGCCTGGAGTACAAGCCCGGTGACGCGCCGAGCGCCGAGTCCTTCGGCTGGCTGCCGCACGAGGCCCGCGCCGCGCGCGCCTGAGACCCGTCCGACGTACCGCCGCTTATCCCAGCTTTTTTGGAGTCACCCTCATGAGCAACGACAACCTTCCCAAGGTCGCCTGGATCGGTCTCGGCATCATGGGCTCCCCCATGTCGGAGAACCTGATCAAGGCCGGATACGACGTCACGGGCTTCACCCTGGAGCAGGAGAAGCTGGACCGCCTCAGCGCCGCAGGCGGCACCGCCGCGAAGTCGATCGCCGAGGCCGTCCAGGACGCCGACGTGATCGTGACGATGGTCCCGGCATCGCCGCAGGTCGAGGCGATCGCGTACGGGGCCGACGGCATCCTGGAGAACGCGAAGCCGGGGGCGCTGCTCGTCGACATGTCGTCGATCACCCCGCAGACCTCGGTCGACCTCGCGAAGGCCGGCAAGGAGAAGGGCATCCGCGTCCTGGACGCCCCCGTCTCCGGCGGCGAGGCGGGCGCCATCGAGGCCGTGCTCTCCATCATGGTCGGCGGCGAGCAGGCCGACTTCGACGAGGCCAAGCCGCTCCTGGAGGCGCTCGGCAAGACCATCGTGCTGTGCGGTCCGCACGGCTCGGGCCAGACCGTGAAGGCCGCCAACCAGCTCATCGTCGCCGTGAACATCCAGGCGTGCGCCGAGGCCGTGGTCTTCCTGGAGAAGTCCGGCGTGGACCTCAAGGCCGCGCTCGACGTCCTCAACGGCGGCCTGGCCGGCTCGACCGTCCTGACGCGGAAGAAGGACAACTTCCTGAACCGCGACTTCAAGCCCGGCTTCCGCATCGACCTGCACCACAAGGACATGGGCATCGTCACCGACGCCGCCCGCAACGTCGGCGCGGCCCTGCCCGTCGGCGCCGTGGTCGCCCAGCTCGTCGCCTCGCTGCGCGCCCAGGGCGACGGCGGCCTCGACCACTCCGCGCTGCTGCGCGCGGTCGAGCGCCTCTCCGGCGAGCAGGTCGCGTAACTCCCGTACGGGAGACCAGACTTCCGGGCCGCGGCGGCGCTGACACCTGTCCTGTCGCGCCCAGGCGCCGCCGCGGCCCGGAACCCTTCTCCGTGGGCCACTTTTCTGCAACAAAAAGTTGACCCACGTCTACCCATAACTTCAACAAACTGTTGACGCAGCAGGTCAGGGGTGCCTACGCTCCCCGGCATCGTCAGCAGCCCTGCACGGAAGGTCGCCTCTCCCCCATGCCCAAGCGTGTGCTCACGACCGAGTCCGGCGCCCCTGTCGCCGACAACCAGAACTCCGCCACCGCAGGCGTCGGCGGCCCGATCCTCCTCCAGGACCAGCACCTCCTCGAGAAGCTCGCCCGCTTCAACCGTGAGCGCATCCCGGAGCGCGTCGTGCACGCCCGCGGCTCCGGCGCCTACGGCTACTTCGAGGTGACCGACGACGTCACCGGCTACACCTCCGCGAACTTCCTGAACACCGTCGGCAAGCGCACCGAGCTGTTCACGCGCTTCTCCACCGTCGCCGACAACCTCGGTGGCGCGGACGCCGTCCGCGACCCGCGCGGCTTCGCCGTGAAGTTCTACACCGAGGAGGGCAACTACGACCTCGTCGGCAACAACACCCCGGTCTTCTTCATCAAGGACCCGCTGAAGTTCCCCGACTTCATCCACTCCCAGAAGCGCGACCCGTTCACGGGCAAGCAGGAGCCGGAGAACGTCTGGGACTTCTGGTCCCACTCCCCCGAGGCCACGCACCAGGTGACCTGGCTGATGGGCGACCGCGGCATCCCGGCCTCGTACCGGCACATGAACGGCTTCGGCTCGCACACCTACCAGTGGACCAACGAGGCGGGCGAGGCATTCTTCGTGAAGTACCACTTCAAGACCAACCAGGGCATCCGCTGCCTCTCCACCGAGCAGGCGCAGGAGCTGGCGGGCAAGGACCCCAACTCCCACCAGACGGACCTGCTCCAGGCGATCGAGCGCGGCGTGAACCCGTCCTGGACGCTGTACGTGCAGATCATGCCGGCGGCCGAGGCGGCGGAGTACCGCTTCAACCCGTTCGACCTCACCAAGGTGTGGCCGCACGCCGACTACCCGCTCCAGCGCGTGGGCCGCATGGTCCTCGACCGCAACCCGGACAACGTGTTCGCCGAGGTCGAGCAGGCCGCGTTCTCCCCGAACAACTTCGTGCCCGGCATCGGCCCGTCCCCGGACAAGATGCTCCAGGGCCGCCTCTTCGCCTACGCGGACGCCCACCGCTACCGCCTGGGCGTCAACCACACCCAGCTCGCGGTCAACGCGCCCAAGGGTGTCGAGGGCGGCGCCGACAACTACGGCCGCGACGGCCTCATGGCCACCAACGCCTACGGCCGCGCCCGCAAGAACTACGAGCCGAACTCCTTCGACGGCCCCGTCGAGACCGGCCGCCCGCTCTCCGCGCCGCTCACCGTCGCCGGGTACACGGGCACGCACGAGGCGCCGGCCCACACCAAGGACGACGACTTCTTCCAGGCGGGCGAGCTGTACCGCCTCATGTCGGAGGACGAGAAGCAGCGCCTGGTGGCCAACATCGCCGGCGGCCTCTCCCAGGTCTCCCGCGACGACATCGTGGAACGGGCCGTCGCCCACTTCCACGCCGCCGACCAGGACTACGGCAAGCGCGTCGAGGAAGCGGTGCGCGCGCTGAGCGAGGACTAGCCCTCGCGCCCTACCCCCAGACCGCGTACGGGGCCTGACGGAAGGTCAGCCCTGTACGCGCAAGCCCGCACCTGCCGCGCGACCCGGATGAGGGGTGGTCGCGCGGGTGGGTGCGGGAGGACGAGGACCGCGGCGGTTCGGCCGTACGCGTGCGAGCCAGTGCGGTGGTGAAGGTCTCCCGGCGACTCTCTCGACCTGAGGGAGAGTCGGCCCGGGGACCGTCGCACGCCACGCCGGCCGCCGCGGTCCCAGCCACCCCCCTCCGGGGGTTTTCCAGTCTCCGTCCGGCGGCGCGCATGCATGTCTCGCCAGTCGCGCGCCGTCGGACGGCCACGATTCCGGTCCCCGGGTACGACGCTCTCTTCGTACCCGGGGCTTTTGCGTGCCGCCAGGGGTGGGTGCGTTGGGCTGGGCATGGCGGCCGCGGGCGCGTCGTGGCTGGTCGCGCAGTTCCCCGCGCCCCTGGAGGCCTGCGGCTCCGCCGCGCCTCCCCCACGGACGTCGTCCCGGGCGCATGCCAGTGACGCGCCCCTTCAGATGGCGCACGAAGTGCGCATCTCAGGGGCGCGGGGAACTGCGCGAGCAACCACGACGAAGGCCGCACCCGAGAGACGGGCGGGGGAATGCCGCACGAAGTGCGCATTCCAGGGGCGCGGGGAACTGCGCGACCAGCCACGACGCAGGGGCGGCCCGCGACGCGACAGGGTGAGGCAGACGCCCACCGGGAGCATCGCGGCGCAGCCGCATGCCTCAGGGCGCCCAAACAGGGGCGGGCCCACCCGGTGTGCAACCGGGTGGGCCCGCCCTGGAGACGCGCGCTCGGGGTCAGACCTTCAGCGGGCGGATCGCCGTCGGCGCGTGGCCGGGCTCGGTCGCCAGTTCCTCGAACTCCTTGACCGCGCTGATGTCCGCCGTCGGGCTCATGGAGATGTTGGTGATCCGCTCCAGGATCGCCTCGACCACGACCGGCACCTGATGGTCCTGCGCCAGCTTCTTGGCCCGTTCGAGCGCCTCCCCCAGCTCGTTCGGGTCGGTGACGCGGATCGCCTTGCAGCCGAGACCTTCCGCGACCTTGACGTGGTCCACGCCGTAGACACCCAGCTCAGGGCTGTTCTGGTTCTCAAATTCCAGGTTGACCTGGAAGTTGATGTCGAGGCCGATCTGGGCCTGCCGGATGAGCCCCAGGTAGGCGTTGTTGACGAGGACATGGACGTACGGGATGCGGTGCTGCGCACCCACCGCCAGCTCCTCGATCATGAACTGGAAGTCGTAGTCCCCGGAGAGGGCCACGACCTGCGTGTCCGGGTCGGCCTTGGCGGCGCCGAGCGCGGCCGGGATGGTCCAGCCGAGCGGCCCGGCCTGGCCGCAGTTGATCCAGTGGCGCGGCTTGTAGACGTGGAGCATCTGCGCGCCGGCGATCTGGGAGAGCCCGATCGTGGTGACGTACCGGGTGTCCTTGCCGAACGCCTTGTTCATCTCCTCGTAGACGCGCTGCGGCTTCATGGGGATGTCGTCGAAGTGCGTACGGCGCTGGAGGGTGGACTTGCGCTCCAGGTGCGAGGCGACCCAGGCGGACCGGTCGGGGAGCTTGCCCGCGGCCTTCAGCTCCTTCGCGACCTCGACGAAGAGCTGGAGCGCCGCCTTGGCGTCCGACGCGATCCCGTAGTCCGGGGCGAAGATCTTGCCGATCTGGGTCGGCTCGATGTCGACGTGCACGAACTTGCGGCCCTGCGTGTACACGTCGAGCTTGTAGCCGGTGTGCCGGTTGGCCCAGCGGTTGCCGATGCCGAGGACGAAGTCCGACTCCAGGAACGTGGCGTTGCCGTAGCGGTGTCCGGTCTGCTGGCCGACCATGCCCGCGTTCAGCTCGTGGTCGTCGGGGATCGTGCCCCAGCCCATGAGCGTGGGCACGACCGGGGTGTTGGTGATCTCGGCGAACTCGACGAGCAGGTCGCTCGCGTCCGCGTTGATGATGCCGCCGCCGGCGACGATCAGCGGCCGCTCGGACGCCAGGAGGAAGCCGATGGCCTTCTCGATCTGCGCACGGGTCGCGGCGGGCTTGTAGACGGGCAGCGGCTCGTACGTCTCCGGGTCGAACTCGATCTCGGTCTGCTGGACGTCGATCGGGAGGTCGATGAGGACGGGTCCGGGACGGCCCGAGCGCATCAGGTGGAACGCCTGCTGGAAGACGCCGGGCACCTGCGCGGCCTCCAGGACGGTGACGGCCATCTTCGCCACCGGCTTGGCGATGGCGGCGATGTCGACGGCCTGGAAGTCCTCCTTGTGCAGCAGGTGGCTCGGGGCCTGCCCGGTGATGCACAGGATCGGGATCGAGTCGCCGATGGCGGAGTACAGGCCAGTGATCATGTCGGTGCCGGCCGGGCCCGACGTACCGATGCAGACCCCGATGTTGCCGGGGTTGGCGCGGGTGTAGCCCTCGGCCATGTGCGAGGCGCCCTCGACGTGGCGGGCGAGCGTGTGGTCGATGCCACCGCTCTGCTTCAGCTCCTTGTAGAAGGGGTTGATGGCGGCACCGGGCACGCCGAACGCGTTGCTGACGCCCTCGCGCTTGAGGATCTCAACGGCCGCGCGGGCGGCGGTCATTCGAGCCATGAGTGCTCCCGACTTCTGCTGTGGCTGAGCTCCCGTCGCGCCCCGCGGCGAGCTCTGGCTCCGATGGTCCGTGACTGCTTCTCTGCGTTCCCCACCAAGTTTCCGCATGATGGAAAACTAGTTCTGCTATATGGAAGCAATGTAGAGGGGGGTTTCGGAGGCCGTCAAGGTGGATGATGAGACGCACGTCGAACCGGAATCCGCGGGACCGAGGAGGTGCGCCATGGCCGGACCAGTACGCGTACGGTGTCCCGCCTGTCTGCGCGAGCACCTCTACACCCCCGCCGTGCTGCCCTGCGCGTGCGGCGCCCCCGTCGCCCCGCCCCTGCTGCGCGACGCCGCCGCGGAACCGGTCAGCGAGCGGACCTGGGCCGACGACTGGGTCACCCTGCGCTGCCCGGTCTGCGGCCGCCGCGACCGCTGGCCCCGGCCCGAGCTGGGCTGCGACTGCGGCACCGTCCTGCGCGTCCCCGTCCAGAGCGACCAGGCGCCGCCGCCCTCGCACATACCGCTGCCGCGGACGGCGCCCGCGCCGCGGCCCGCGTTCCAGCCCGTCGCCATCCGCACCGCGCGCGACGCGGTGACCGCCGCCGCGCTCTATCTGCGCTGGCTCGGCTACCGGGACGTGCGCCGCGCCGACCAGCGCCCCACGTCCGGGATCGGTCTCGCCGCGCGCGGCGTCGTCGCCCAGGTCGAGCCGTCGGTGCGGCCCGCGACGGTGCGCGACGTGGAGTGCCTGTGGCTGCAGTCCATGACGGAGTCCGCGACCTCCGTCTTCTTCTCCCTCGCGGGCTACGCGGACGAGGCCCGCGCCCGCGCCGACGAGCTGCACGTGCCGCTGTTCGTCCTCGACCTCGCCGGGGTGCCGCAGCCGGTCAACAGCCCGGCGGACGAGCTGATCGCGAGCGGCGCCTGACCGTCGTACGTACGATCACCGGATGTTGCTTCGCAGTGCCACCCCCGCCGACCTGCCCCGCCTCCAGGACATCGAGGTCGCCGCGGGCGCCGTCTTCCGCCCGCTCGGCATGGACGCCATCGCCGACGACGAGCCGCCCACACTGGCGGAGCTGGAGCGCTACCGGGCCGCCGGGCACGCCTGGGTCGCGGAGAGCGCCGACGGGACGGTGGTGGCGTACCTCGTCGGGGAGCCGGTCGACGGCGCCTTCCACATCGAGCAGGTCACCGTGGACCCGGCCGCCGCCCGGCGCGGCATCGGCCGGGCGCTGATCGAGCACGCCGCCGAGCACGCGCGCACCCTGCGCCTCACGGGCCTCACGCTGACCACCTTCACGGAGGTGCCGTGGAACGCGCCCTACTACGAGCGTCTCGGCTTCCGCCGCCTCGACCCCGACGCCGACCTCACGCCGGGGCTGCGCGCGATCCGCGCCGCCGAGGCGGAGCACGGCCTGGACCGGTGGCCCAGGACGTGCATGCGCCGGGAGCTGTAGAAGACCCTTGCCGGGTCTCTACTCCCCGTACCCCTCCCGCAGTTCGATCTTCCGGACCTTTCCGCTCACCGTCATCGGGAACGCGTCGAGGATCCGCAGCCGCGTCGGGATCTTGTAGTGCGCGAGGCGGTCGCGGCAGAACGCGCGCAGCTCGTCGAGGGTGAACTTGCCGGCCTCCGGGTCCCGCAGGATGACGCAGGCCAGGACCTCCTCCCCGTACTTCTCGTGCGGGACGCCGACCACCTGGACGTCGGCGATGCGCGGATGCCCGTACAGGAACTCCTCGATCTCGCGCGGGTAGATGTTCTCGCCGCCGCGGATGATCATGTCCTTGATGCGGCCGACGATCTGCGCGTAGCCGTCCTCGCGCAGGACCGCGAGGTCGCCGGTGTGCATCCAGCGGCCGGCGTCGACGACCTCGGCGGTGCGTTCGGGGTCGTTCCAGTAGCCGAGCATGACGCTGTAGCCGCGGGTGCACAGTTCGCCGGGTTCGCCGCGCGGGAGGGTGACGCCGGTGACCGGGTCGACCACCTTGACCTCGATGTGCGGCAGGACGCGGCCGACGGTGCCGGTGCGGCGCTCCAGGTCGTCGTCGCGGCGGGTCTGGAGGGAGACCGGGGAGGTCTCGGTCATGCCGTAGCAGATGGAGACCTCGGCCATGTGCATCTCGGCGACGACCCGCTTCATCACCTCGGCGGGGCACGGGGAGCCCGCCATGATGCCGGTGCGCAGGGAGGAGAGGTCGTAGGAGGTGAAGTCGGGCAGGTTCAGCTCGGCGATGAACATCGTCGGGACGCCGTAGAGGGACGTGCACCGCTCGTCCTGCACGGCGCGCAGGGTCGCGGCCGGTTCGAAGGACGGGGCGGGGATGACGACGCAGGCGCCGTGGGAGGTGGCGCCCAGATTGCCCATGACCATGCCGAAGCAGTGGTAGAAGGGCACGGGCAGGCACACCCGGTCCGCTTCCGTGTAGCCGACCGTCTCGCCCACCCAGTAGCCGTTGTTGAGGATGTTGTGGTGGGAGAGCGTGGCGCCCTTGGGGAAACCGGTCGTGCCGGACGTGTACTGGATGTTGATGGGGTCGTCGCAGGACAGTTCCGCTTCACGCGCGCGTAGCCGCTCGTCCGTCACAGAAGTACCTGCCGCGATCAGCGCGTCCCAGCTGTCCTCGCCGATGAAGACCTTCTCGCGCAGCTCCGGGCACTCGTGGGCGACCTGGCGGACGAGCTCCCGGTAGTCGGTCCCCTTGTGGCCGGTGGACGAGATCAGCACCGAGACGCCGGACTGCTTGAGGACGTAGGCCAGTTCGTGCGCCCGGTAGGCCGGGTTGATGTTGACCATGATCGCGCCGATGCGGGCGGTCGCGTACTGGACGAGGACCCATTCGGGGCAGTTGACCGCCCAGATGCCGACGCGGTCGCCCTTGGCGACGCCCCGGCCGAGCAGCCCGCGCGCCAGCTCGGCGACGGCGTCGTCGAACTGGGCGTAGGTCCAGCGCCGCCCGCTGACCACGTCGACGAGCGCTTCCCGGTCCGGCCACGTCTCGACGGCGCGGCGCAGGTTGCGCGGGATGGTGTCGCCGAGGAGGGGCGTGGTGCTGGTGCCGTGCGCGTACGAGAGTGCGGCGCTCACCGGAAGTCCTCCTCGCGGTACTCGGCGGTCGAGCCCTGCGCGGTGCGTTCGCGCAGCTCGATGCGGCGGATCTTGCCGGAGACGGTCTTGGGCAGCTCGGCGAACTCGATGCGGCGCAGCCGCTTGTACGGGGCGAGGACGGCGCGGCTGTGCTCGAAGAGCAGCTTGGCGGTGCCGGGCCCGGGTTCGTAGCCCTCGGCGAGGACGACGTACGCCTTCGGGACGGAGAGGCGGAGGTCGTCGGGCGCGGGCACGACGGCGGCCTCGGCGACGGCCTCGTGTTCGAGGAGGGCGCTCTCCAGCTCGAAGGGGCTGATCTTGTAGTCGCTGGCCTTGAAGACGTCGTCGGAGCGGCCCACGTACGTGAGGTAGCCCTCGGCGTCGCGGGAGCCGATGTCGCCGGTGCGGTAGTAGCCGTCCGCCATCGCCTCGGCCGTGCGCTCCGGGTCGCCGTGGTAGCCGACCATCAGGCCGACCGGATGCGCGGCCAGGTCGAGGCTGATCTCGCCCTCGGTGGCGCCGGGTTCACCGGTGACCGGGTCGAGGAGCTCGACCTTGAAGCCGGGGCTGGGCCGCCCCATGGAGCCCGGCTTCAGCGGCTGCCCGGGACTGTTGGAGACCTGCACGGCCGTCTCGGTCTGTCCGAAGCCGTCGCGGATGGTGATGCCCCAGGCCCGCTTGACCTGCTCGATGACCTCGGGGTTGAGCGGTTCGCCCGCGGCGACGACCTCGCGGGGCGGGGTGGCGAGCTGGGTGAGGTCCGCCTGGATGAGCATGCGCCACACGGTGGGCGGCGCGCAGAACGAGGTGACGCCCGCGCGGTCCATCGCGGCCATGAGCCGGCCCGCGTCGAAGCGCGTGTAGTTGTAGAGGAAGACGGTCGCCTCGGCGTTCCAGGGCGCGAAGAAGTTCGACCAGGCGTGCTTGGCCCAGCCGGGCGAGGAGATGTTCAGGTGCACGTCGCCGGGGCGCAGGCCGATCCAGAACATCGTCGCCAAGTGGCCCACCGGGTAGGACACATGGGTGTGCTCGACGAGCTTGGGGCGGGCCGTCGTGCCGGACGTGAAGTACAGGAGCAGCGGGTCGTCGGCGAGGGTGACCCCGTCGGGCTCGAACGTGTCGGGGGCGCCGGCGGCGTCCTCGTACGCGAGCCAGCCCTCCTCCGGCGCGTCGCTGCCGACGACGATCCGGGTGTAATCGCCCGGTACCTCGGCGAATTTGGCGACGTCCTCGGGGCGTACGACGACGTGCCGGGCGCGGCCCCGCTCCACGCGGTCGGTGAGGTCGGCGGGGCCGAGCAGCGGCGTCGTGGGGATGAGGACGGCGCGCAGCTTCATCGCCGCCAGCATCGTCTCCCACAGCTCGACCTGGTTGCCGAGCATCAGCAGGACGCGGTCGCCGGGCCGCACGCCCTGGGCGCGCAGCCACGTGGCGACCTGGTTGGAGCGGCGGCGCATCGTGTCGAAGGAGAAGCGGGCCTCGTCGCCGTCCTCCTCGACGATGTGCAGCGCGGTCTTGTCGTTGCCGTCGGCGATGGTGTCGAACCAGTCGAGCGCCCAGTTGAACCGGTCGGGGCGCGGCCAGGCGAAGCCCTCGTACGCCGTCTCGTAGTCGTGCGAGTGCTCCAGGAGGAAGTCACGGGCGGTACGGAATTGTTCGGTGGAACTCTGCGACGTCGTCATATGCGCTCCTTGCACTGTCCTGGTCCGGCGCGACCGTGTCTGCCATCGTGTACGGCGTGACGCAGGTCTCACCACCCCCGAACGGGGGTGTCCGGTCCACGGCGAGGAGAGCGAAGGTGACGGCGGAAGCCGCGGAGGCGGTCGAGATGCGCGCGGCGCTGGTCCGGCTGCGCCGGGCCACGGGCCTGCCCGTGGCGTTCGGCGGGCTCACGCCGAGCGCGGGTCAGGTCCGGATCGCGGAGCTGAGCGGCGCGGCGACGAACGCGCTGCGCGGCCTCGCCGTCTCGGCGGGCAACGGCCTGGGCGGCAAGGCGCTCTACCTCGCCAGGGCGTGCGCGGTCACCGACTACCACGGCTCGCGCCACATCAGCCACGAGTATGACGCCGCCGTCGGCGCGGAGGGCCTGCGCTCGGTCCTCGCCGTCCCCGTCGTCGTACGACGCCGGGTGCGCGGCGTGCTCTACGGGGCCCTGCGCTCGGCCCAGCCGCTGGGCGACCGGGTGCTGAACGCGGCCGTGGCGGCGGCCCGTGACGTGGAGCAGGCGCTCGTCGTACGGGACGAGGCACAGGCGCTGCTGGAGGCGGCGAGCACACCGTCGGGCGCGGGCGCCGGGGCATGGGAGGAGGTCCGCGAGGCGCACGGGGCGCTGCGCGCGCTCGCCCCGAAGATCGTCGACCCGGCGCTGCGGGCCGAACTCCTCGCGGTCTGCGGGAAGCTCGCCTCCGCCTCGGCCCCGCGGGCACGGGAGACGGCGCCGGTGCTCGCGCCGCGCGAGGTGGACGTCCTGGTGTGCGTGGCGGCGGGCGCGACGAACGCGGCGGCGGCCGAACGGCTCGGGCTGCGCCCCGAGACCGTCAAGGGCTACCTCCGCGCCGCCATGCGGAAGCTGGGGGCGCACACGCGGGGCGAGGCGGTGGTGGCGGCGCGGCGGGCGGGGCTGCTGCCGTAGGGCTCGGGCCGTGGCGGGCCCGTTGTCAGTGGCGGGCTGTTGAATGGTCGGCGTCGGTCTTCTTGGGCTTCTTGGGTTTCTTGGGGGGTGGGCGGATGGTGTCGACGGACCGGTTCCTGGCGTTCGCGGCGGTGTCGTTGCTGGTGATCGTGGTCCCGGGGCCGAGCGTGCTGTTCGTGATCGGGCGGGCGCTCGCGCACGGCCGGCGGACGGCGGTGGCGACGGCGCTCGGCAATGTGGTGGGCTCGTACCTGCTGGTGGTGGCGGTGGCGCTCGGGATCGGCGCCCTCGTGGAGCGTTCGGCGGCGCTGTTCGTCGCGGTGAAGCTGGCGGGCGCGGCGTATCTCGTCTGGCTGGGCGTGCAGGCGTTCCGGCACCGGCACGCCATGAAGGCGGCGGACATCAGCGCTCCGGCCGGTCCGGCCCGCGGTGACCTGCGCACGGTCCTGGACGGGGTCCTGGTGGGCGTCACCAACCCGAAGGGCATCGTCTTCTTCGCGGCGGTCCTGCCGCAGTTCGTGAACCACGAGGCGGGCCGGCTGCCCGCGCAGATGCTGCTCCTCGGGCTCGTCCCCATCTCCATAGGACTGGTCACGGACACGCTGTGGGGCCTGACGGCATCGGCGGCGCGCACCTGGTTCGCACGCTCGGACCGGCGCCTGTCGCTGATCGGCGGGACGGGGGGCTTCGCGCTGATAGGTCTGGGGGTGACGGTGGCGGCGACGGGCCGCGCGGACTGAAGCGGACGTCTTCTGTAGGCCGCTACCGCCGTACTGTCCCGAAGTCGACGGTGACGGCACCGGGCGCCTCCAGGACGGCGGCCATGTGCTCCGCTTCGGCGACGAGCGCGTCGCGCTGAGCGGGGACGAGGTCACGGAAGGGTTCGAGGACGAGGCGGCTGCCCTGCGCCGCGTCCCCCTCCTTCAGCGCCCCCTCCTTCAGCGCCCACAGCCCGGCGACCATGCCGTCGACCAGGAAGGTCGCGTGGGCGATGTTGCCCTGCCAGGTGCGGCCCCGGTCGGCCTCGCGGACCACGCGCGTGCGGTCGGCGTGCGACAGCAGCAGGTTGTCGAACTCGGCGAGGAGGCGGGGCGGCGCCGGTACGTCCTCGTCCGGCCGGGGCGCGTCGGGCAGGTCGAACAGCTCGACGCCGTGCTCGTCGCGGAACGTCGTCAACTGGGGCCGCAGCCGCTCGAACACCTCCTTGGTGCGGGTCAGCCCGGCCCACTGCTGGAAGTCGCGTACGGAGGCGGGCCCGAAGGCGCGGAGGTAGCGCAGGACGGTGGCGTCCGGGGCCGGGGCGGCGTCGGGCGCGGGCCGGCCCAGCCAGTGCCCGGCGGTGGTCAGCCGCACGGCGCCGCTGCGCCGCCACAGGCCGCGCGGGGTGACCTGGACGAGCGGCAGCAGACAGCGGGCGGCGGTCGACAGGGACTGCGGATCGGCGTCGGGCCACTCCTTGAGGAGCAGTGCGCGCAGTTCCTTCGGGGTGCGGGGCTCCGCCTCTACGTACTCCCGGGCGAGGGCGGCGAGGCGCGCGAGGTCCACACCGACGAGGCCGTTGCGGAAGGTGCGCAGTTCGCGTTCGCGCGCGGGCTGCACGAGGGGCCGCAGGGTCATGCAGTCGTCGGCGGTGTGCAGATGGATCGTGGACCGCATGGTGACGAGCCGGGCCACGCGCCGCTCCTCCAGGGCGGTCGACAGCGCGCCGGGCGTGAACCCGGAGAGCCGCGCGGCGAGCGTGACGTACGGCGGCCGGACCTCCTGCGCCTGCAACCCGACGAGGTGCGCGACGGCGTCCTCCACGCCCATCGGGGCGCGCGCGAGCAGCAGTTGCCGCTCCAGGGTGGCCCGGCCGAGGGCGCGGGGGGTCATCGGCTTGGTCGTCATGGGGGGGACGGTAGCGGTGTTCGAGGACCGGAGGTGACGTGGATGCGCACGGCCTGCCACGATGCACGGACCGCATACGGCTCGTCCTGCCGGGAGGGATCCGACTTGTCCACGCTCGCGGAGATAGCGGCTTTGTTGGGGGAGCCCCGGTTCAACTGGTCGGATCCCGCTCCGTGGGACGCGCTCGAGCAGGAACTCGGCATGGTGTTCCCGGAAGACTTCCGGACCGTCGTGGACGCCTACGGCTCGGTCACGATCAACGGGCAGCTGTATGTGAGCCATCCGGCGCCCCATCTCCCGCACAACCTGGGAGACGAGATCAGGGGCGATCTCGCCCTCTGGCGCGAGGAGGACATGGCGGAGCTCCTGCCCGCGCCGGTGGGGGCGGGCCCCGGGGAGTTGATGCCGGTGGCGGCGGCCATGACGGGCGAGTCGGTGTTCCTCCGCCTTCCCGACGGGGCGTCGTCTCCCTGGCGCGTACTGGTGCAGGAGTCGGACAGTTTCTCCTGGGTGCTCCACGAGATGACCTTCGGCGAGTGGTTGCTGGCCTATCTCAGGGGCGAGGACGTGACGGTGTGCGCCCGGAACCTCGCGCCCGACGGGCCGTCGTTCAGAACGCGTACCTGATCCGCAGCCACGGCGCCCGCTCCCCGACCAGTTGCCGGAGCCGGTCGAGGGCCTGGCGTTTGACGTGCAGGGCGTAGCGGACGTTGAGGGCGTTGTTCTGGGAGCGTTTGGTCTCCTGGACGGCCGGTCGCCACAGGAGGTCCTCGGCGCGGGGGTGCCAGCCCAGGTTGACCTCGTGGAGGGGTTCGTTGTGGGTGAGCATGATGATCTCGGCCGCCGCCTGCTGCTTGACCCGGGCGGGCAGGACGTCGTCGAGGTGGGTGAGGAGGTCGGCCCAGGACTCCTCCCAGCCGGGGCGCAGGACGACGGGTGAGAGGTTGAAGTGGACCTCGTAGCCCGCGTCGAGGAAGTCGGGGGCGGCGGCGATGCGTTCGGGGACGGGGCTGGTGCGGATGTCGAGGAGGCGGGCGTCCTCCGGCGGCATGACGGAGAAGCGGATCCGGGTGCGGCCCCGCGGGTCGAGGGCGAGCAGGTCGGGGTTGACGAACTTGGTCGCGAAGGAGGCCTTCGCCGTCGGCATGGTGCGGAACGCGGCGATCAGGTCGGCGGTGTTGTCGCTGACCAGCGCGTCGACGGAGCAGTCGCCGTTCTCTCCGACGTCGTAGACCCAGGCGGCGGGGTCGCACTGGTTGGGTTCCGGCTTGGGGCCCTGGGCGCGGACGTGGCGCCGGACGTGGGCGATGATCGCCTCGATGTTGGTGAAGAGGGTGATGGGGTTGGCGAACCCTTTGCGGCGTGGGACGTAGCAGTAGGCGCAGGACATGGCGCAGCCGTTGGAGGGCCCGGGGGCGATCCAGTCGGCGGACCGGCCGTTGACGCGGGTGGTCAGCTTGTGTTTGACGCCGAGGACGAGCGTCTCGGTCTTGATGCGGACCCAGCGGTCGATGTTGCCGTCGTTGCCGTGCAGGGCGGGGATGCGCCAGTGGCTGTCCACCTCGATCACGGTCACGTCGGGGCGGAGCCGGCCCATGATCTGCTGCCCGCGCGGCGAGGCGAGGGCGGCGGGTTCGGCGTACACCTCACGCACGTCGAGCATCCGGCGCGCCCGCGGGCTGTCGCGGAACGAGCCGCGTGCGGGCGCGGGCCGCTCCGGGGCGAGGTCCTGCCAGCCGAACAGGGTCTGCTGCTCGGGCTCCTCCTGCGGCGCCGGTCCGCCGTTCGGGTCGACCTCGTCCTCGTCCACGTACTGTGCTGCCTCTCCGCGCGCCGCCGCCCCTGGGGTTTCCGCCGGGCTCCTGCACCGATCAAAGCGCACGTTCCGCCATCGCGTCGCCGGGGACACCCGGTCCCGCGCCGTCCGGGTCGCCGCATCGGATCCGCCCTCGGGAACACCTGTGCGATCATGCTGCACGGCGACCGGTCCGGGGAGGGTCCAAGGGGGATCCATGGGACATCGGCCGCCGGTCGACGTCATGCCGAGCGGCTGGGAGCGCATCGTGCGATCGGGTGGGGATCAGGACAGTCCGTCCTTGTCGGACGAGGAGTGGGAACGCTTCCTGCGGGAGTCCGAGGAGGGCGTGCCCGACGCGCCCAAGGAACCGTCGGCGCGCGCCCGCATGGTGACGCGGCGCCTCCAGGAGCAGAACCGTCCGCCGGAGGGGTGGCGGACCCACACCCCGCCGAGGCGGCGGAAGCGGCTCTGGTACGTGGTCGGGCTGCTCGCCGCGCTCGCGGCACTGGTCGTGGCGCTCGCCCCCGGCCTGGTACCGAACTGGCCCGGCGGCGACGAGGACGACGACCGGGGTGGACAGGCCGGAGCCACGACCGCTCAGCCGTTCAAGGGGTCGCCCGCCGTGCACTGGGCCGACGGGGCCGCCGGGATCGAGGTGCCCGAGGCGCGCGCCACCGGATGGATGAACAAGGCGCAGGTCGCGCAGGCGCTGGCGAGGACCAAGGAGTTCCTCGTGCGGTCGAGCCTCGACCCGGAGGTGTTGCGCGGCGCGCGCCCGGACAAGGCGATCGCCTACATCAACCCGAAGCAGCCGGAGGAGAGGAAGAAGCTGGACGCCTCCCTGTCCGCACCGAGCGAGAAGAACAACCCGCTGACCCTGTTCAGCCGGTTCGACACGTCGAAGGTGCGGCTCGTCGGGGACGTCGTGAAGGTGCGCGGCCAGCTGTTCTACGAGGAGGGGGACAAGGGCGCCCTGGAGGTGACCGCCGACGTCACGTACGTCTACCCGGTGGTGCGTGCGGGCGCCGGGAGCGACGACCGTGTCGTGCGGGCCATCGTGCGCCGCGAGAACGTCGTGAGCTGGGACGACCCGAAGAAAATCATCACCGAGGCGGGCACGTTCTCCGTCGTGAAGAACAGCCTCGACACCACCAACACCGGCTGCGAGCCCACGTACACCGGTTACTTCACGCCCGACTTCGGGCCCGGCGAGCGGACGGACGGCCCGGCGGTCGACCCCTACGACCGCAGCGTCCCGATGGAGAAGCGGATGCGCGACGCCGAGGGCCACGAGTGCGGGACCGCCACCCGGACATGACCCCGAGTGCCGCGCGGGCGGTCAGGCCCAGAGCGCCTGGGCCAGCGCCGCCCCCGTGAACGCGGCGCCGAGGCCCGCGGTGACGCTGCCGAGCACGTTGAGGGCCGCGTAGAGGCGGGCGCCGGTCTCGGCGAGGCGCAGGGTCTCGTAGGAGAAGGTGGAGTACGTGGTCAGGGCGCCGCACAGGCCCGTGCCGACCAGGAGCTGGAGCTGGGAGGAGGCGGCGCCCGCGGCGACCGCGCCGGTGATCAGGCCGAGGACGAGGGAGCCGACGACGTTGACCGTGAACGTGCCCCAGGGGAACACCGTGTCGTGCCGGGCCTGCACGGCGCGGTCGGTGGCGTAGCGCAGGGGGGCGCCGACCATCGCGCCGGCGATCACGAGGAGCCAGTTCACCGGGCGCTCCCCACGACGAGACGGCGGGTCAGACCGGCCCCCGCCCACACGGCGGCGAGCGCGACGCACACGGTCAGGGCCAGGTAGCCGAGCGCGGTGCGGGCCTCGCCGAGGTCGGTCAACTGCCGGATGTCCACCGCGTACGTGGAGAACGTGGTGAAGCCGCCGAGGACGCCCGTGCCGAAGAACGGGCGGACGAGCCGGTGCACCGACCACACTTCGCTGATCACCACCATGAAGACGCCGATGACGGCACAGCCGACGGCGTTGACCGCGAGCGTCGTCCAGGGGAACGCGCCGGTCGCCGTCGGCCAGAGCAGCGAGGCCCCGTAGCGGGCGGAGGCACCGAGAGCGCCGCCGAGCGCGACGACGGCGAGGACGGGGCCCTGGCCGCGCCATGTACTGGCTGGGCGCGGGACGGGTGGGACGTCGGGGTCGACGGGCTCGTCGCGCGGGGACGTACGTACTTCGGCCGACCGCGCCTCTTCCGACTTGCTCAACGGGGCCTCTCCCACTCGCCGGACACCCGCACCGGCAGGGCGGCGCGCGTGCACATCGTCGCAAGCAGGGACCGTCGGCGGCGTGCGTGCCGCGGTTGGGTGCGGCGGGCCCCACCGCCGCGCGTCCGGCCACCGGCCGGCGCGTTGATCAGTTTACCGGCAGGCCCGGCCCGGCACCCTCGGTGGTGTCCTCGGCGCCGCTCGCGCCGGTAGGCGGGGGCGCTGCGGGCCGCGCGCCGGGCGGTGCCGGGGCGCGGCGGCGCGGACGGGGCCGCCGGTCGGGCCGCCGCCAGCCGGTGCCGAGCCGCCGGCCGCCCGGCCCGGCCGCCCCCGGCACACCTCGCCCCACGCTTCCGCCGCCCCAGCGCCCCATGGTCGATCACGCCCGCTTCCCCGCGCCCCCGTGTGGAATCCCGGCGAATCTACGATCCAGCGCCGACCCCGGCAACGCGCGCGCTCCGATGCGGGTACCGGGCGCGCGAAAAATGGGCCTCCCGTCCCACCGGCCCGGGTCAGAGATCCGCGCCGAAGCCGCCGCATGAGCCGGGTCCGTGCCGCATGGGTGGACGCCGTCACACACGGCCCGGCCGACCGGCGCACCGCCCCCGCACGCACACCCTCAACCCCCTTTACGTCCCGAAGCCTTGACGCCCTCACCACCCCCGCTTTAACTCAACTCTTGAATTAAGGAACTCCGCGATGCACCACCACCATCCGCACCGGATCATCGGGAGGGAATCTTGCGTCACCCCGCTCGCACCACAGGCCGCGGAAGACGGATCGCGCTGCTCGGCGTCTCCGCGCTCGCCGCCGGGCTGCTACCGCTCAGCACCGCCGGACCGGCGTCGGCGGACGACCCGGCGCCCGTACAAGTGGACCGCTTCGAGGGCGAGGTCCCGTTCGCCGCGCAGCCCGCCGAGGGGATCTTCACGTGGGGCGGCGACGCCGACGACCGCCCCGCGCTCGAACTGAAGGAGCGCGCGGACGCGCCCGAGGGCGCCAAGGTACTCGAAGGGTCGTACGACATCAGCTCCTACGGCGGCTTCACCCACGACTACGCCGCCGACAAGCCCGCCCACGACTGGTCGGCGTCGAAGGGCATCCGCTTCTGGTGGTACGGCCAGAACGCCGTACCGCTGCCGCCCGGCACCGGCAAGAAGATCACCTTCGAGATCAAGGACGGCGGCGCGCACGGCGAGGCGTCCGAGCTGTGGACCACGTCGTTCACGGACGACTGGCAGGGCTGGCACCAGGTCGAACTGCCGTTCACGCAGTTCGAGTACCGCACGGACTACCAGCCGGTCGGCGGCATCGACCATGTCCTCGGCCTCGACAAGATGTGGGGGTACGCGGTCACCCTCCCGACCGGCGGGAAGGGCCGGTTCGCGCTCGACGACGTCGAGCTGTACGGCAAGGCCGATCAGTCCTTGCGCGCGCAGGTGACCACCGACGCGGGCGTCTATCCGGTCAAGGAGGGCGGCACCGCCAAGGTCAAGCTCTCCGTCACGACCACCGGCAACGTCCCGATCGAGGACGCCGTCACCGTCGCGTACGCGAGCGAGGGCGGCACCGCCGCACCCGGCAAGGACTACAAGCCGGTCAGCGGCACGGTCACCTTCCCGGCCGGTACCGCCTCCGGCGCGTCGAGGACCGTCACGGTCGCGACCACAAAGGACCGGGACAAGGCCGAGAGCGCCGAAACGATCCCGCTGAAGCTCACCGTCACCGGCGCCAAGGCGCCCGCCGAGAACCCGCAGGTCGTCATCGACGCCCACGGCCTGCCGTACCTCGACGCGAAGCTGCCCGTGAAGAAGCGCGTGGCCGATCTCGTCTCCCGGATGTCCCTGGAGGAGAAGGTCGGGCAGATGACGCAGGCGGAGCGCGCCGCGCTCAAGTCGCCGAACGACATCGCCGGGTACAACCTGGGTTCGCTGCTCTCCGGCGGCGGCTCGGTCCCGACCCCGAACACGCCCGAGGGCTGGGCGAAGATGATCGACGGCTATCAACTGCGGGCGCAGGCCACCCGGTTCCAGATCCCGCTGATCTACGGCGTGGACGCCGTGCACGGTCACAACAACGTCGTCGGCGCGACGATCATGCCGCACAACATCGGCATCGGCGCGACCCGGAACCCCGGCCTCGCCGAGAGGACCGGCGCGGTGACCGCCTCCGAGGTCCGCTCGACCGGCGTCCCGTGGGACTTCGCGCCCTGCCTGTGCGTGACCCGCGACGAACGCTGGGGCCGCTCCTACGAGTCGTTCGGCGAGGACCCGGCGCTCGTGAAGTCCATGGAGACCGTCATCCAGGGCTTCCAGGGCCGCGCGGACGGCCGTGACCTGGACCGGAACGACAAGGTGCTGGCCACTGCCAAGCACTTCGTCGGCGACGGCGGCACCGCGTACGGCTCGTCGACCACAGGCACGTACACGATCGACCAGGGCGTCACGAAGGTGACGCGGCAGGAGCTGGAGGCCGTGCACCTCGCCCCGTTCGGCGAGGCCGTGAAGCGGGGCGTCGGCTCGGTCATGCCGTCGTACTCGTCGCTCGACATCATCGGCGACGACGAGGGCCCGGTGAAGATGCACGCGAACGCCGCGATGATCAACGGCGAGCTGAAGGGGAAGCTCGGCTTCGAGGGCTTCGTCATCAGCGACTACGCGGGCATCGACCAGATCCCGGGCGACTACGCCTCCGACGTCCGTACGTCGATCAACGCGGGCCTCGACATGATCATGGTGCCGAACGCCTACGCGGACTTCGAGTCGACGCTGCTGGGTGAGGTGAAGGCCGGTCGCATCAGCCATGCGCGCGTGGACGACGCCGTGGCGCGCATCCTGACGCAGAAGTTCAAGCTGGGCCTGTTCGAGAAGCCGTACGCGGACACGTCCCGCATCAAGGACTTCGGCTCCGCCGCGCACCGCGCCGTCGCCCGGCAGACCGCCGCCGAGTCGCAGGTGCTGCTGCGGAACGCCGGGAACGTCCTGCCGCTGAAGAAGTCGCAGAAGGTGTACGTCGCCGGGTCGAACGCCGACGACCTCGGCAACCAGACCGGCGGCTGGACCATCACCTGGCAGGGCCAGTCCGGTACGCACACGGACGGCACGACCATCCTCCAGGCGATGCGCAAGGCGTCCCCGGGCGCCGCGATCGACTACTCGAAGGACGCCTCGGCGCCGACGTCCGGCTATGACGTGGGCGTGGTCGTCGTCGGCGAGACCCCGTACGCGGAGGGCGTCGGCGACGTCGGCAACGGACACGACCTGGAGCTGTCCGCCGCCGACAAGGCCGCCGTGCAGAAGGTGTGCGCCGCCATGAAGTGCGTCGTGCTCGTGGTCTCCGGCCGTCCGCAGCTCGTCGGCGACCTGCTCGGCAAGGGACCGGGCGCTGTGGACGGGCTCGTCGCGTCCTGGCTGCCGGGCACCGAGGGCGACGGCGTCGCCGACGTGCTCTACGGCAAGCGCCCCTTCACCGGACAGTTGCCGGTGACCTGGCCGAAGTCGGAGGCGCAGCTCCCGATCAACGTGGGCGACACCTCCTACGACCCGCAGTTCCCGTACGGGTACGGGCTCACGACCCTGACGAAGAAGCCGGGCGGCGGCGAGTCGGCTCTCAAGGCGCTGGCCGTCGCGGCGCGGCACGCGCGCGGGGCGGACGCCGGACGCGCGCTCGTCGACAAGGCGCGGCTGATCGTCCAGCAGCGGGCGGGCGACAAGGTCACGGCGGCGTGGGCGAAGCCGTTCGCGGAGGCGGACCATCTGTCCCTGAGCGGCGACCACGTCGGCGCGCTGGCCAAACTGCTCATCGCGTACCGGGAGGCTGGGCGGTAGAAAAACAGCAGGTCAGATAGCTATACATGCGGTGTATACTCCGCATGTATAGTGGCGGTATGCCCGCAGCACTTGTGAAGATGACGAAAACGCGACGAGGGTTCCGCGCGGTCGCCGCCCTGGCGGCCGCTGGAGCCCTCTCGCTCGGCCTGAGCGGCTGTACGAAGTTCGACACGACCAGCCCGAGCAGCGCCCGCAAGGCCGGAGCGGGCGACGCGCGGTCGGCCGGCCGGTTCGGCACCGTCGACTGCCGCAAGGTCAAGTGCGTCGCGCTCACCTTCGACGCGGGCCCCAGCGAGAACAGCCCGAGACTCCTCGACATCCTGAAGGACAAGAAGGTTCCGGCCACCTTCTTCCTCCTCGGCAAGAACCACATCGCCGCACACCCGGAGCTGGTCGAGCGCATGGCCAGGGAGGGGCACGAGCTGGCGAACCACACGTGGGACCACAAGATCCTCACGAAGATCGACGACGCGCAGGTACGCGCGGAGTTCAAGCGCGTAGACGACGCCGTGGAGAAGCTGACCGGCAAGCGCCCCACCCTGATGCGCCCGCCCCAGGGCCGCACGAACGACCACATCAGCAAGCTGGCCAAGGAGGAAGGGCTCGCCCAGGTCCTGTGGGACGTGACGACCAAGGACTACACGACCACGGACTCCGCCCTCATCCAGAAGCGCGCCGTCGAGGCGACCAAGCGCGACAGCATCATCCTGCTGCACGACATCTACAAGGGCACCGTCCCGGCCGTCCCCGGCATCATCGACACCCTCAAGCAGAAGGGCTACGTGTTCGTGACCGTGCCGCAGCTCCTCGCGCCGGGCAAGGCGGAGCCGGGCAAGATCTACCGGCCCTGAACCCGGCCTCCCGCCCCCGCCGGGCCGCGTGGCACCCCCCGGCCGGGCGCGGCGGGGCCTACGGTCGCGGCATGGCACACGTCCGCATCGTCCGAGAGACCCCGCTGCCCGCCGCCGAGGCCTGGCGGCGCCTGACCGACTGGGAACGGCACGGCGACGTCGTACCGCTCACCCGCGTCACCGTGACCACTCCCCCGCCGAACGCCGCGGGCACCCTGTTCGTGGCGCGCACCGGAACCCGGCGGATCGGCTTCGACGACCCGATGGAGGTCGTCGCCTGGCAGCCGCCGCGCCGCTGCCGCCTCGTCAAGCGCGGCCGGGTCGTCACGGGGTGGGCGGAGATCGAGGTACGGGCGCTCGGCGCCGACGCCTCGGTCGTGGAATGGCGCGAGGAGCTGCATGTGCGCGGGGTGCCCGCGCTCGCCGACCCGCTGCTCGCGGCGGCGGGCCGCCTGATGTTCGGCCGCACGGTCAACGGGCTGCTGCGCGCGGGGAGTTGACCCGGCCGGACAGCTCGTCGGCGCGCCGGATGAGTTGTATCTTGTCCCACTTGGTCGTCGCACTCCTCCGTACGGAAGTGAGCACCTCATGGCCATTGCCGTCTACGGCGCCACGGGACACACCGGACGCCTCGTCACCGCCGAACTCCTCGCCCGCGGCCAGGACGTGATCCTCGCCGGGCGCGGCGAGCCGGGCCTGCGGGCCCTCGCCGCCGAGCTCGCCACCCCCGACCGCGTCACCGTCCACGTGGCGCCCCTCGACGACACCACCGCCCTGCGCCGCCTCGCCGAACGCTCCGACGCCGTCAACCACTGCGCGGGCCCCTTCACCACGACGGGCGCGCCCGTCGCCGCCGCCGCGGCCGAGGCCGGGATCCCGTACGTCGACCACGCCATCGAGCCGCACCCCGTCAAGCACCTCTTCGACGCCTACCAGTCCACCGCCGAGCGCACCGGCGCCGTGCTGATCCCCCAGATGAGCTTCTACGGCGGGCTCGGCGACCTGCTCGCCTCGGCCGCCGCGGCGGGCCTTCCCGCCGGGGAGGGCATCGAGAAGGTCACCGTCGGCTACGCCGTCTCCGGGTGGCGGATGACGCAGGGCGCGGTGAACACGGCGAACCTCCTCATCGGGGAGATCGACCGCATCTCGTACGTGGACGGGGCGCAGCGCGTCGGACCGGTGGAGATCCGCAACTCCGTCTACCCGTTCCCGCCGCCGGTCGGGCCGCGCACGACGATCGTGCCGTTCCCGTCCGGGGAGGTCGTGACCGTGCCCCGGCACGTGCCGGCGCGGGCGGTCGAGGTGCAGCTCACCGCGTCGACGTTCGAGGAGGAGCAGATCTTCACCAGCGTCGACGCGAGCCCCGAGGAGCGGGCCCGCACCGAGTTCACGGTCGCCGTGCAGGTGGTGCGGGCCGGTGGCGGCGGGCACAACGCGCACGTCCGCGGCCGGGACATCTGGCGGGCCGGAGCGCTCGTCTCCGTGGAGGCGGTGCTCCGGCTCACCGGTGGCGAGGGGCCGCGCAAGGCCGGGGTGTACAGCCCGGCCGAGGCGTTCGAGGCGGGTCCGTTCCTGCGGTCGCTCGCGGAGCAGGAGGCGTTCGAGACGCTGAAGCTGCCGTCCCCGTCCGCGGACTGACCGGGGTTACAGAAGCGGCGGGTTGGCGTACCGGGCCAGTTCGAGGGCCTGCTGCGGGAACCACTGCCCCGCCGCCGGGTCGACCGTCCCGCGCTCCGGGTCCTGCGGGCCCTCGGTCCCGCGCAGGCACAGGCCGTCCGACTCGCCCGGCGTCTTGATCCACAGGCGGGCGTCCTGCAACGGGTCGCCGGTCCGCAGCGTCGGCCTGGCGCCCGCGCCGCGGTCCGGCGGGTTGCACCAGTCCTGGGCGTCGGTGTACTTGCCGGCGGGCGGGGTCCAGGGGCCCCGCCCGTTGCGGGAGGAGTCGGTCACGAAGTGCGTCATCCGCTCCGCGGGGACCTGGACGTGGGCGTCGAGCCAGGACTGGGTCTCGGCGCGGGGCGCGGACTGGTGCGGGCAGTCGGCGGCGTCCCCGCCCCCGTCGACGTAGGCGATGCAGGAGGAGATCAGCTTGCCGTACCAGGAATTGGCGTCGTCCGTCTGATAGTTGGAGGCGTTCGTGTAGAACCCCGAGGCGTGGTGGACGCCGCCCTTGAGGAGACGGGGGACGATGGAGCTGACGGCGTGCCAGTTCGGGTGGCCGGTGTCGAGGTAGACGCGAGTGCCGCGGAGCGGTTCGAGGGTGTCGACGGCGTAGTTCACCTCCGTGTACCGGGCGGCGGTCTTCGTCCCCTCGGCGTCGTCCTGGCCGCAGTCCGAGGGGAGCAGGGCGAGGGCGTCGGGCTCCAGGACGACGAGGGCGTCGCGCGCGCCGATGCCGCGGGCCACGGCGTCGATCCACGCCTTGTACTCGGCGGTGTTCGCGGCGCCGCCCGCGGAGTAGTTGGAGCAGTCGCGGCCGGGGATGTTGTAGAGGGCGAGTACGGGGAGGGCGTGGGCCCGGGCGGCTTTCTTGACGACGTCCCGGACCTGCGTCTCGGCCTCTTCCGGGGTCTGGCTGTCGAACCAGACGGCCTGCGGGGTCGCCACCAGGGCGGTGAGACGGGCGGCGTCCTTGTACTGGCGTGCGCCGACGAGGTCGCGGATCTGGTCGAGGGCGGCGGGGTTCGGGGGTGGGGTGTAGAGGAGGCGGGTGGTTGGGGGTGTGCCGGGTTGTTCGACTGCGGCGGTGGCGGGGTTGGCCAGGGCCATCGTGGAGAGGGTGAGTGCTGTTGCCGCGATGGCGGTGGCGGCACGTCTGAGGTGACCTCGCACGGGTTCACTCCTGGGTCGGGGACGGGGCCTGTTCCTTGCTTGGGAGCGCTCCCAAAGGAGGGTGGGGGATGGGGAGGGGGGCGTCAAGAGGGGTGCGAGGGGTGGCAGTTGCGGGTTGGGCGGTGCTTGGGGGTGCGGGGCGGGTTGTGACTGGTCGCGGGGTTACTCGTGGCTCTGGGGGGCGTGTTGCGCGGGCCGGTTTCGGGCTACGGGCGAGCGCCGTGGAGGTGGCGATCGTGGCCGAGTGCGGGCTCGTCGTGGTTGCTCGCGCAGTTCCCCGCGCCCCTGAGCGGCACATTGCGTGCGCCGGCTAAGGGGCTACAGCCGAGCGCCGTGCAGGTCTCCGTCGTGGGCACGTGCGGACTCATCGTGGGTGCCCACGCAGTTCCCCGCGCCCCTGAGCGGCCCATTGCGTGCGCCGGTTAGGGGGCTACGGCCGAGCGCCATAGAAGCGACCGTCATGGCCGAGTGCGGGACCCGTCGTGGCTGGTCGCGCAGTTCCCCGCGCCCCTGGAAGGCGCACTGCGTGCGCCATCACGGGTCGTGGCCACGCGCCGGGGTCGTCGTGGTCGGTCGCGCCGGTCCTCGTGCCCGAGGGAATTACACGCCGTGCGCCGCTTGGAACTACGGCCGAGCGCCGTAGAGGTGGCGATTGTGGCCGCGCGCGGGCTCGTCGTGGTTGCTCGCGCAGTTCCCCGCGCCCCCGGAAGGCGCACTCCGTGCGCCATCACGGTGTGTGGTCATGTCACCGGTTCGTCGTGGGTGCTCGCGCCGTTCCCCGCGCCCCCGAGAGGCGCACTTCGTGCGGCCTCTCTTCAAGGGGCGCGGGTCAACCCGCGCGCCAGACGGGGAAGGCGCGGCGGAGCCGCGTGCCTTCAGGGGCGCGGGGAACTGCGCGATCAGCCACGACGGACGGCGCAGACCGCCACACGCCGGCCAGTACAGCGGCGCGCACGGATGGGTCACGCCACCGAGTCGATCCTTCGGGCCGAGCCCGAGCCCGGCCCCGTTCCCAACGGGGCCGTCTCATGGTGGATCGGTGTATGCGCCCCCGTCAGAGACACCCCGCTTCCGCCCCTCCGGTGCGCCACGATCTCCGACGCGATGGACACCGCCACCTCCTCCGGCGTCCGCGCCCCGAGGTCGAGGCCGATCGGTGAGCGCAGACGGGTCAGTTCCAGCTCCGTCACCCCCACCTCCCGGAGGCGGGCCTCGCGGTCCAGGTGGGTGCGGCGGGAGCCCATCGCGCCGATGTACGCGACGGGGAGGCGCAGGGCCAGTCGCAGCAGCGGCACGTCGAACTTGGCGTCGTGGGTGAGGACGCAGAGCACGGTGCGCGCGTCCACCTCCGTACCGGCCAGGTACTCGTGCGGCCACTGGACCACGATCTCGTCCGCGTCGGGGAAGCGCGCCGCCGTCGCGAAGACCGGCCGCGCGTCGCACACCGTCACCCGGTAGCCGAGGAACTTCCCCATCCGGACCAGCGCCGACGCGAAGTCGATCGCCCCGAACACGATCATCCGGGGGGCCGGCACCGAGGATTCGACCAGGAGGGTGAGCGGCGCTCCGCAACGGGAGCCCCGCTCGCCGATCTCCAGCGTCGCGGTGCGGCCCGCGTCGAGGTACGCCCGCGCCTCGTCCGCCACCGTGCGGTCCAGCTCAGGGTGGGCGCCGAAGCCGCCCCGCGTCGAGCCGTCCGCCCGGACCAGCAGCGCCCGGCCCATCAGCTCCGCGGGCCCCGACACGACCCGGGCGACCGCCGCCGCCTCCCCCGCCGCGGCGGCGGCCAGCGCGGCCGCCACCACATCCCGTACGGCCGTGTCCGACGCCCGTACCGGCGTGATCAGGATGTCGATCACGCCGCCGCAGGTCAGGCCCACGGCGAAGGCGTCGTCGTCGCTGTATCCGAAGCGCTCCAAGATAGAGGTGCCGTCCTGAAGCGCCTCGCGGCACAGTTCGTACACCGCTCCTTCCACGCATCCGCCGGAGACCGATCCGATCACGGCACCCTCGCTGTCGACGGCGAGCGCGGCGCCGGGCTGCCGGGGCGCGCTGCCGCCGACGGCCACCACGGTGGCGACGGCGAAGTCGCGCCCCTGCTCGACCCACCGGTTGAGCTCTTCGGCGATGTCCAGCATGGATCGGTCTCCTTAGCGGTTGTGCGGTTGCACAGTCACATGGTCACGGGGGACGAGAGACGAGGGAGCCCTCAGTGGACGCCCATCCAGCTCTCGATGGGGTTCAGCGCGAAGTACACGAGGAAGATCACCGTCAGGCCCCACATGAAGGCCCCGATCTCCCGCGCCCTGCCCTGCGCGATCTTGATGGCGACCCAGGAGATGACTCCCGCGGCGACGCCGGTGGTGATGGTGTACGTGAAGGGCATGAGGACCACGGTCAGGAAGACCGGGATCGCGGTGGCGCGGTCGGCCCAGTCGACGTGCCGGGCGTTCATCATCATCATGGCGCCGATGACGACGAGCGCGGCGGACGCGACCTCCTGCGGCACGATCGCGGTGACGGGGGTGAAGAACAGGCAGGCGGCGAAGAAGAGGCCCGTCACGGCGGAGGCGAGGCCCGTGCGGGCGCCCTCGCCCACGCCGGTCGCCGATTCGACGAAGACGGTCTGGCCCGAGCCGCCCGCCACGCCGCCGATCGCACCGCCCGCGCCGTCGATGAACAGCGCCTTGGACAGTCCGGGCATCCGGCCCTTGTCGTCGGCCAGCTTGGCTTCCGTGCCGACGCCGATGATGGTGGCCATCGCGTCGAAGAACCCGGCGAGCACGAGCGTGAAGACGATCATGCCGACGGTCATCGCGCCGACCTCGCCCCAGCCGCCGAACTCGACGTGCCCGAAGAGCGAGAAGTCGGGGGTGGAGACCGCGCTGCCGTGGAGTTCGGGGGCGCCGTTGGCCCACTGCTTGGGGTCGATGACGTCGAGCGCGTTCAGGATCATCGCGACGACCGTGCCGGTGATGATGCCGATCAGGATCGCGCCGGGGGTGTTGCGCGCCTGGAGCATGAAGATCAGGAGGAGCGTGCCCGCGAAGAGCAGGACGGGCCAGCCGGCGAGTTCGCCCGCCGGGCCGAGCGTCAGCGGCGTCGCCTTGCCCATGTGCACGAAGCCGGACTTGTAGAGGCCGATGAGCGCGATGAACAGGCCGATGCCCATGGTGATGCCGTGCTTGAGCGCGAGCGGTATCGCGTTCATGATCATCTCGCGGAGCCCGGTGACGACGAGCAGCATGATCACGACGCCGTACATCACGCACATGCCCATGGCCTGCGGCCAGGTCATGGCCGGTGCGACCTGCGAGGAGATGACGCCGGAGACGGACAGACCGGCGGCGAGGGCGAGCGGGACCTTGCCGACGAAGCCCATCAGGAGCGTGGTGAGGGCGGCGGCGAAGGCGGTCGCGGTGATCAGGGCCTTCTGGCCGAGGGTGTCACCGGCGGCGTCCTTGCCGGACAGGATCAGGGGGTTGAGCAGGAGGATGTACGCCATGGCCATGAAGGTCGTGACGCCGCCGCGCACTTCGCGCGCGACGGTGGATCCCCGGTCGGAGATGTGGAAGTAGCGGTCGAGCCAGGACCGGCCGGCCGGCTGGCGCGAGCCCGCGCCCGCGTCGTCGGCGGTGGTCCTGGGCTCCACGGACTGCTGGGTCATGGTGCCTCGTTTCCCAAGGTTCAAAGGGGCACCCGCGAACTGCATGTGCGCGTGCGGGATTTGGGATGGCTGCACGACCCGGGGGACGGCCCGAGACGGACGCAACGTGAAGGACGGGGGGACGGCGTCGGAACGGCGTCCCCCCGGGTACTGCCGGAGCGACGGCTACGCGGACGCGGCCGTGCCCGTCAGGTGCTCGGGCCGGACCGGTGTCCGGTCGAGCGCGAGACCCGTCGCGTTCCGGATCGCCGCGAGGACGGCCGGGGTGGACGACAGGGTCGGGGCCTCGCCTATGCCGCGCAGCCCGTACGGGGCGTGCTCGTCGGCGAGTTCGAGCACGTCGACCGGGATGGTCGGCGTGTCGAGGATGGTGGGGAGCAGGTAGTCGGTGAAGGAGGGGTTCCTGACCTTCGCCGTCTTCGGGTCGACGACGATCTCCTCCATCACGGCGATGCCCATGCCCTGGATGGTGCCGCCCTGGATCTGGCCGATCACGGAGAGCGGGTTGAGCGCCTTGCCGACGTCCTGGGCGCAGGCCAGTTCGATGACCTTGACCAGGCCGAGCTCGGTGTCGACCTCGACGACGGCGCGGTGCGCGGCGAAGGAGTACTGCACGTGCCCGTTGCCCTGGCCGGTGCGGAGGTCGAAGGGTTCGGTGGGCCGGTGGCGCCACTCCTCCTCGACCTCGACGGCCTCGCCCTCCAGGACGTCGACGAGGTCGGCGAGGACCTCGCCGCCGTCGGTGACGACCTTGCCACCTTCGAGCAGCAGCTCGGCCGTCGCCCACGCCGGGTGGTAGCTGCCCATCTTGCGGCGGCCGATCTCCAGGACCTTTTCGCGGACCAGCTCGCAGGCGTTCTTGACGGCGCCACCGGTGACGTAGGTCTGGCGGGAGGCGGAGGTCGATCCGGCCGAGCCGACCTGCGTGTCGGCGGGCTGGATCGTCACCTGGGTGACACCCAGCTCGGTGCGGGCGATCTGCGCGTGGACGGTGATGCCGCCCTGGCCGACCTCCGCCATGGCGGTGTGCACGGTGACGACGGGCTCGCCGCCCACGACCTCCATGCGGACCCTGGCGGTGGAGTAGTCGTCGAAGCCCTCGGAGAAGCCGACGTTCTTGATGCCGACCGCGTAGCCGACGCCGCGGACGACGCCTTCGCCGTGCGTGGTGTTGGACAGGCCGCCGGGGAGCTGGCGCACGTCGGCGCCCTCGCTGGACTCCCACTGGCGCTCGGGCGGCATCGGCATCGCCTTGACGCGGCGCAGGAGTTCGGCGACCGGTGCCGGCGAGTCGACGGGCTGGCCCGTGGGCATGATCGTGCCCTGCTCCATGGCGTTGAGCTGCCGGAACTCGACCCGGTCCATGCCCAGCTTGTCGGCGAGCTTGTCCATCTGGGCCTCGTAGGCGAAGCACGCCTGGACCGCGCCGAAGCCGCGCATGGCGCCGCAGGGCGGGTTGTTCGAGTAGAGCGCGATGGCCTCGATGTCGACGTCGTCGATGACGTACGGGCCGACGGAGAGGGACGAGGCGTTGCCGACGACGGCCGGGGAGGCGGAGGCGTAGGCGCCGCCGTCGAGCACGATCCGGCACTTCATGTGCGTGATCTTGCCGTCCTTGGTCGCCCCGTGCTCGTAGTGGAGCCTCGCGGGGTGGCGGTGGACGTGGCCGAAGAACGACTCGAACCGGTTGTAGACGATCTTGACGGGCTTGCCCGTGCGGAGCGCGAGCAGGCAGGCGTGGATCTGCATCGACAGGTCCTCGCGGCCGCCGAACGCGCCGCCCACACCGGCAAGCGTCATCCGCACCTTGTCCTCGGGCAGGCCCAGGACCGGGGCGATCTGCTTGAGGTCCGAGTGCAGCCACTGGGTGGCCACGTACAGGTCGACGCCGCCGTCCTCGGCCGGGACCGCGAGGCCCGACTCGGGGCCGAGGAACGCCTGGTCCTGCATGCCGAAGAAGTAGTCGCCCTCGACGATGACGTCGGCCCGCTTGCGCGCCTCCTCGACATTGCCGCGCACGATCGGCTGGCGGTGCACGATGTTGGGGTGCGGGACGTGGCCGATGTGGTGGTCGGTGCGGTTCTCGTGGACGAGGATCGCGTCGGGCGCCGTCGCGGACGCCTCGTCGGTGATGACGGGCAGCTCGCGGTAGTCGACCTTGATCTTGGCGGCGGCGCGGCGCGCGGTCTCCGGGTGGTCGGCGGCGACGAGCGCGACCGGCTCACCGTGGTGGCGGACCTTGCCGTGCGCGAGGACCGGGGTGTCCTTGATCTCCAGGCCGTAGTTCTTGACCTCGGTGGGCAGGTCGTCGTAGGTGAGGACCGCGTAGACGCCGGGCGTCGCGAGCGCCTCGCCGGTGTCGATGGAGACGATCTCCGCGTGGGCGACCGGGGAGCGCAGGATCTGGCCCCACAGCATGTCCTCGTGCCACATGTCGGACGAGTACGCGAACTCGCCGGTGACCTTGAGCGTGCCGTCCGGGCGGAGCGTGGACTCGCCGATGCCGCCCTTGGTCTGGGACCGCTGCGTGACGTTGAACGGGATGCCGGTGGTACGGGTGTCGGCCATCGTCGTCAGACCCCCTGACCGGAAACAGGTGCGGACTGGCGCGCGGCGGCGAGCCGTACCGCGTCCATGATCTTCTCGTAGCCCGTGCAGCGGCACAGGTTGCCGGAGAGTGCCTCCCGGATGTCCGCGTCGGACGGGTTCGGGGTGCGCTCCAGCATCTCGTCGGCGGCGACGAGCAGACCCGGGGTGCAGAAGCCGCACTGGACGGCGCCCGCGTCGATGAACGCCTGCTGGATCGGGGCGAGTTCGGTGCCCTCGCCGGTCTGCGAGTCGGTGCCTTCACCGGCCTGCCAGCCCTGGGCGTCCTGAAGGGTCGTGCCGTGCTCGTGACCGCCCCCGCAGGCGCGGTTCTTCGCGAAGTCGGCCAGGCCCTCGACGGTGACGACCTCGCGGCCCTCCACCTGTCCGGCCGCGACCAGGCACGCACACACCGGTACGCCGTCGAGCCGGACGGTGCAGGAACCGCACTCGCCCTGCTCACAGGCATTCTTTGAACCCGGCAGGCCCATGCGCTCGCGCAGGACGTACAGCAGGGACTCGCCCTCCCACACGTCGTCGGCTTCCTGCTTGCGGCCGTTGACCGTGAAATTGACGCGCATTACGCGACTCCCTCCGTCGTACGGGCGGTGCCGCGGTACGACTCCCAGGCCCAGGTCAGCGTGCGACGGGCCATGACGCCCACCGCGTGGCGGCGGTACGAGGCGGTGCCGCGCACGTCGTCGATCGGGTTGCAGGCGGCGGCGCACAGGTCCGCGAACCGCTTGGCGACCGACGGGGTGATGATCTTGCCGTTGTCCCAGAAGCCGCCCTCTTCGAGCGCGGCGTTCAGGAACTGCTCGGCCTCCTTGGCGCGGACCGGGGTCGGCGCGGCCGAGCCGATGCCGGTGCGCACGGTCCGCGACTCGGGGTGGACGGCGAGGCCGAAGGCGCACACGGCGATCACCATGGCGTTGCGGGTGCCGACCTTCGAGTACTGCTGCGGTCCGTCGGCCTTCTTGATGTGGACGGCGCGGATCAGCTCGTCCGGGGCGAGCGCGTTGCGCTTCACGCCCGTGTAGAACGCGTCGATCGGGATGCGCCGTGACCCGCGTACGGACTCGACCTCGACCTCGCAGTCGGCGGCGAGCAGCGCCGGGTGAGCGTCACCGGCCGGTGAGGCGGTGCCGAGGTTGCCGCCGACGCCGCCGCGGTTGCGGATCTGCGGCGAGGCGACGGTGTGGGAGGCGAGCGCCAGGCCGGGCAGCTCGGTGCGCAGGTTCTCCATGATCGCGGTGTAGGGGACGGAGGCGCCGAGCCGGACGGTGTCCCCCGCGCCCACCTCCCACTCGCTCAGCTCGCCGATGCGATTGAGGTCCAGGAGGTACTCGGGCCGCCGGTGGTCGAAGTTGATCTCGACCATCACATCGGTGCCACCCGCAATCGGCACAGCGGTGGGGTGCTCGGCCTTCGCGGCGAGCGCCTCCTCCCAACTGGCGGGGCGAAGGAAGTCCATGAGCGGCTCTCTTCTTCGTCGTTCGTGGTTCGTTCGATCACTTCGAGCCACGGATGTGCGGATCACGGGGGCTCGTTCATGTGCTGTTCACGTGGAGTGGGCCCAGTACACCGCCCTGTGCTCGGCCAGGGTCAGTCACGGAAACCATGAAGGAGTTGGCTGACCAATGCGGGTGTCTTGTAGATTCGTATGAACGGAAGACATCAGTAACCTCTTCGTTTTCCTGCAGAAACCCAAGAAACAGTTCGAGACAGATCGGCGGCGACGAAGACATGCGGCTGCGCGCATTGCTGGACACGGACGCGCTGGGCCTCAGGCTCCTCGGCGGCGAGGACGAGCTGGACCGCACGGTCCGTGGCGTGATGACCACGGATCTGCGGGACCCCAGCCGCTATCTGTCCGGGGGTGAGCTGGTCCTGACGGGCCTGGCCTGGCGCCGGGACGCGGCCGACTCCGAACCCTTCGTACGGATCCTGTCGACGGCGGGCGTCGCGGCGCTCGCGGCCGGTGAGGCCGAGCTGGGCGCGATCCCCGAGGACCTGGTGGAGGCGTGTGTGCGGCACCGGCTGCCGCTGTTCGCGGTGAACGAGTCGGTGGCGTTCGCGACCATCACCGAGCACGTCGTGCGTCAGGTCTCCGGCGAGCGCGCCGGTGACCTGGCGGCCGTGGTCGACCGGCACCGGCGCCTCATGACCTCCGGCCCGGCGGGCGGCGGCCCGGACGTGGTCCTGGACCTGCTCGGCAGCGACCTGGACCTGCGCGCCTGGGTCCTCTCCCCCGCGGGCCGCGCCATCGCCGGGTCGAACGCGTCGGGGCCCGAGCTGCCCGCCGACGTCTGCGCCCGCCTCGCCGCCGAGCACCTCGCCGCCGTCCGCTCCGGGCGCCGAGCCCCGCACCGGATCACCATCGACAACACGACCTACTCGGTCTTCGGAATTCGCTCGGGTGGCCGAAACGCCGTGATGGCCTCCCGGGACGTGCGCGAGACGGTCCTGTCCGACTGGCTGCTCGCCGTCGAGGCCGACGCGGGCGACTGGCCCGAGGAGCGGCTCGACCTGCTCCAGGGCGTCACCCAGCTCATCTCCGTGGAGCGCGACCGCCGCGACGCGGCCCGTACGGTACGGCGCCGGCTCGCCCAGGAGGTCCTCGAACTGGTCCAGACGGGCGCGGCCCCGGCCGAGATCGCCGCGCGCCTGCGCGTGACGGCCCCGGTGCTCCTTCCCGGCCTGGGCGCGGCCCCGCACTGGCAGGTCGTCGTGGCCCGCGTCGAGTGGGAGGGCGGGGAGATCGAGGGCGGCCCGGTCGCCCAGTCGCTCCTGGAGGAGATCCTGGTCGACCCGCTGGCGGCCGGTTCCGAGCCCTCCGACCGGATCGCGGTGGCGCACACCGGCGACGAGGCCGTGGCGCTCGTCCCGCTCCCCGCGGTCTCCGCCGAGCACGACGGCTCCGAGCAGGGCCTCGTCGCGGACTCGCTCCTCGCGGCCGTACGGGACCCGCTCGCGGCGGGGCTCGCCGACGACGGGCGCCTCACCATCGGCGTCAGCGCGGCCGTGCACTCGGCGGAGGGGCTGCGCGGCGCCCTGGAGGAGGCCCGGCACGCCCGCCGGGTCGCCGCCGCCCGTACGGGCCGGGTCTGCGCGGCCGGCCACCAGGAGCTGGCCTCGCACGTCCTGCTGCTCCCCTTCGTCCCGGACGACGTGCGCCGCGCCTTCACCGCACGCCTCCTCGACCCGCTGCGCGAGTACGACCGCAAGCACCGCGCGGAGCTGATCCCGACGCTGGAGGCGTTCCTCGACTGCGACGGTTCCTGGACGCGGTGCGCGGCCCGGCTCCACCTGCACGTCAACACGTTGCGTTACCGCGTCGGGCGCATCGAGCAGTTGACGAACCGTGATCTCTCGCGTCTGGAGGACAAGTTGGACTTCTTCCTGGCCCTGCGCATGAGCTGACGCGGGCGACGCGCCGTCACCCCGCAGTAACGGTTCGCCGTCGGATCCGGAACCCCCTCCCTTTGTGAAATCTTTCACCCACCCTCTTGGCCGGGTGCCGTGATCCGTGCTGAGATGCCCCACGACAACTCGGCTCGATGGCGTGCTCGGGGAGGGCAACGTGGCGCATACCGCCATGTCTGGTCAGGGAACGAACGCAGGGGACGATCCACTCCAGACCGCGGTATGGCGGCTGCGCTCACGCGGCTGCTGGGCCGACGCGGCCGCGCTGCTCGACGCGCACGCGGACGACCCCGCCGCCGCGCTCCAGCGCGCGGCGCTCCTCGGCGAGCGGTGCCTCTACACGGAGCAGGGCTGGGCCGAGGCGGAGGACGCGCTGCGCGCCGCCGAGGCCGTCGCCCACACGGACGAGGAGCGCGGCGCGGCTGCCTGCGAGCGCGGCCAACTCGCTTACGCCTCCACGTTGTTGAAGGTACGGGACCGGGTCGACGAGGCCCGCTCGGCGTTCGGCCGCGCCGCCGCGCTCATCGCGCCCGGGGCGGCGGCGCGGGCGCTGCTCGACTTCCGGCGCGGGCTGATGGCGGAGAACCTCGCGGATTCGCCCCAGGCGGCGCGGGCGGCCTACCGCCGGGCCCACGCGGGGGCCACCGCCCACGGGGACACCCTCCTCGTCTCCTTCACGTGGCGCCAGCTCGCCGGGCTCTCGCTGCGCGAGGGGGAGCTGGCGGAGGCGCGGCACGGGTTCGCCGAGTCGCTCCGGCTGCGGGAGGAACTGGGCTACCTGGTGGGAACGGCCCCGGCGCTGGTCTCCCTGGCGGAGGCGGAACCCGAACCGGAGGTCTCGGCGCGGCTCCGTGCGGAGGCGGGGCGGTTGTTCCGGTTGCTCGGGGGTGTGCCCACATGGCTGGCCGGGGCGTTGCCTGCGGCCGCTTGAGCGGCGCGCCGCACATCAAGCCCCTCCGGCGATTGAGGAGCGGGGTCCGGGGCAGGGCCCCGTGGCGTCAGCCGAGGTGCCGCCGCACCACGTGTTCCGCACCCGCCAAGTCCTGCCCCTCCAACGCGTCCAGCAGAGCCACATGCTGAGCCGCGTCGGCCCGCAAATCGCACCCCGTCCACACCATCCGCCGCCGCAGATCATCAGCGATCCGCACCAACTGCTCGTTCCCGGCGAGGGCGAGCAGCGCCCGGTGGAAGGCCCGGTCGGCGTCCGCGTAGGCCGCCAGGTCTCCGCGGGCGGCAGCCGCGACCGTGGCGTCCGCGGCGGGCCGCAGCGCCGTCCAGCGGTCGGCGGGCAACGTGCGGGCCAGGCGCAGGACGACGGGGGCCTCGATGAGCCCGCGCACCTCGCTCAGCTCGGCCCGCTCGCGGGCGGTGCGCTCGGCGACCCGGAACCCGCGGTTGGGGACGACCTCGACGGCGCCCTCCTGGGCGAGCTGCTGCATCGCCTCGCGCACGGGCGTCGCCGACACCCCGAACCGCTCGCCGAGCGCGGGCGCCGAGTAGACGGCCCCGGGCACGAGGTCGCCGGAGACGAGCGCGGCGCGCAACGCGTCGAGGACCTGCCGGCGCACCGAGGTCCGCTCGACCGTGCCGCGCACGGCGGCCGACGGCGGGGTCGAGCGCTGCCCGGGGACCGCGGGGACCGGTCCGGCCCGCTCTCCGCGCTGGTTCACCCGGTCATCCCCTTCGCCGCCGTTCCTGGCCGTATTCGGCCGTTTGTACCCCACTCAACCAAGAACGATAGGCGGCCGGGCCGACACGTCAAACCCCGTGATCGTCGGGTAAGGTAAGGCTTACCTGCAAACGCTCGTGATTCGGTGGTCCTGCATGCCCCTCGTCACCCCGGCGCCTGCCGCGACTCAGAGTGCGGTCTCGGCCGCGTACGACCGCCTCACCGAGGTGTTCCCCAGCCTGCGCATCGACGAGTTCGGGCAGGGCCGGGCGCTGCCCGGCGAGACCGGCTGGGTCGGCGCGGAGCAGTTGGCGCAGGACGGCGCGGCGCTCGACGCGTTCCTCGCGTGGGACGACGAGCAGGTGCTCAAGGACTACGGGCAGAAGGCCCGCCCCGACGTGGTCGCCAGCTTCGGCCTGCACCGCTACGCCTGGCCCGCCTGCCTCCTCATCACCGTCCCCTGGTTCCTGCACCGCCGCGTCCCGCGCTTCCCCGCCGCCAACGTCGCGTTGCAGCGGGCGTTGGGCCGGATGGCCGTACGGGTCACCGATTTCGCGTGCCTTCCCGGCGACCCGGCGGCGGAGCTGCCCGGCGCGCACGTCGTCCCCGACGAGGAGGCCCTGCGCGCCGAGGTGCGGGCGGCCGTCGCCGAGCACCTCCAGCCCGTGCTCACCGGGTTCGGGCCGCGGATGCGGCGCGGGCCGCGCGCCCTGTGGGGCATGGTCACGGACGAGATCGTCGAGGGCCTCTGGTACGTCGGCCACCTCCTCGGCGAGGAGCACCGCGCGATGGCCGAGCTGGAGGAGCTGCTGCCGGGCACGGAGAAGCCGTACGTCGGCAGGCCCGGCTTCCGTGAGCTGACGGGGCCCGACGGCCAGGCGCTGCCGACCCGGGACCGGGCGAGCTGCTGCCTGTTCTACACGCTGCGCCCCGAGGACACCTGCGTGACGTGCCCGCGCACCTGCGACGCGGACCGCGTCGCCCGCCTCACGGCCTCCAGCGCGAACTGAACCACCCTTACGAGTGGCGTAAATCGAACGCAATTCCCGTTCCTGCGGCGGCAGTTCGAGCGTACGGCTGTTTTCCGCGCCCCCTTGCACTCCAATGGCGTTCTCTTGTCCCGAAACCCCCTGCGGGGCCGGGCGGCTGGGCCAATATGGCGCCCGAAAACGCCCTACCGCTCTGCAAGGGACCCAGATGAGACTGACCGACATATCGCTCGACTGGCTGCTTCCGGGCGCCGTGCTGCTCCTGGGCCTGCTGGCGGCGGTTGCGGTGCTCGCGCGCGGCAAGCGCTCCGGGGAGCACGCGAAGAAGGGCGCCCTGTCCAGCGACGAGTCGTGGGAGCGCAGCGAGGAGCGGCGCAGGCGCAAGGAGGCCGTCTACGGCTCCGCCTCGTACGTGCTCCTCTTCTGCTGCGCGGCGGTGGCCGCCGCGCTCTCCTTCCACGGACTCGTCGGCTTCGGCCGCCAGAACCTCAGCCTGACCGGCGGCTGGGAGTACCTGGTCCCGTTCGGGCTCGACGGCGCCGCGATGTTCTGCTCGGTGCTCGCCGTGCGCGAGGCCAGCCACGGCGACGCCGCGCTCGGCTCGCGGATACTGGTGTGGACGTTCGCGGGCGCCGCCGCCTGGTTCAACTGGGTGCACGCGCCCCGGGGCCTGGACCACGCGGGCGCCCCGCACTTCTTCGCGGGCATGTCGCTGTCGGCGGCGGTGCTGTTCGACCGCGCCCTGAAGCAGACGCGCCGCGCGGCGCTGCGCGAACAGGGCCTGGTGCCGCGCCCGTTGCCGCAGATCCGCATGGTGCGGTGGCTGCGCGCGCCCCGGGAGACGTACTGCGCCTGGTCGCTGATGCTCCTGGAGGGCGTACGGACCCTGGACGAGGCGGTCGACGAGGTGCGCGAGGACAAGCGCATGAAGGCGCAGGACCGGATGCGGCGGCGCGAGCACGGCAAGCTGGAGCGCGCGCAGTTGCGGGCGCTCAGCCGGGGCCACCGCTCCTTCGCCGGACGCTCCGGACGCCAGGTGGAGGTGCCCGCGGTGACGGCCTCGGCGGGTGCCGGGCCGGGCGGCGCGGACCCTGCCATATCGCCCGGTACGACATCGCCCGGTACGACGCCCGCCGCGTCCTCGGAAGCGTCGCAGGAGCAACTGCCCCTGCGCCGCCGGCCCTCGCTGCAACCCGTACGGAACAGCGCTGAGTCACCGGCCCCCGCCACCGTGGATCTGACGGCGGAGGACGACACGCAGGCGCTGCCCCGGCTCGACACCCTGGAGCGCAAGCTCAGGGACCTGGAGCAGCAGTACGGCTGAGCCTGCGGTCCCGTCCCGGACGGTGGCGCCGTGCTGTCACGCGGTGCCGCCGTCCAGCTCGAACCACACCACCTTCCCCGTCGCGCCCGCGCCGAGCTTCATCACGCCCCAGGCGTCCGCGAGGGACTGCACCAGGAGCAGGCCCCGGCCGTTCGTACCGTCGTCGGCGATCGGTACGCGCAGCCGCGGTGTGCGCGAGGTGTCGTCGCGGACCTCGACGCGCAGGCCCCGGGGGCCCACCGTCGCCGTCAGCTCCGCGTCGCGGTCGGTGTGCACGAGCGCGTTGGTGACCAGCTCGCTCGTGAGCAGTTCGGCAATTTCCGACCTGCCCGGGATGCCCCATTGCCTCAGTAGTTCGCGCAACGCGCGCCGGGTCTCCGGCACCGCCCGCAGGTCCGTCTTGCCGAGGATGCGCTTGAGCTGTTTCGTCGGTCCGTCCCCTTGTGCGGCGCCGGCGGTGTCTTCGCTGTCTCGTTTCTTCATGCGTGTCCTGGAAACCCCGGCTCCCACCGGACCCACCCCTGATGCCTGCCGTCTCATGACCCCCGCCCACACGCCGATCCCGATGCCTTCCTCGCTCCGGACTCGTTGTCGCTCGGCCTGTCTCTCGAACGCGTACACGGGGATGCATGCCCATTGGGCATGTCGGCACTCATGTTGATTCGTCCACGGCCCACGGGTGTCCACCGGCCGGGCGGGGAAGGAAGCACGGGACTCCCGCAGGACGAGTAGGGACAAGGAGCCGCTGTGCACGACGACCGACACCTCGTGGAGGGCCGTCTCGAACGGGCCATGCGCCAGTTCGTACGCCCCGCGCAGTACGCCGAGCGGACACCGCTGACCCTGAGCGTCTGGCACGCGCCGGGCGAACCCGTCCCCGTCACCGAGGCGCTGGCGGGGACGTACGAGAGCTTCGTGTGCGGCACCGCCTGGGGCGCGCCCTGGTCGACCAGCTGGTTCCGCATGGAGGGGCGGGTGCCCGAGGAGTGGGCGGGCCGGCGCGTGGAGGTGGTGGTGGACCCCGGCTTCAGCGGGGACGGTCCCGGATTCCAGGCGGAGGGGCTCCTGTACGACGCCGAGGGCGTCCCCCTCAAAGGCATCCACCCGCGCAACCGCCACCTCACGGTCGCGGCGCCCGCCGCCGGGGGCGAACCGGTGCACCTGCTCCTGGAGGCGGCGGCCAACCCGGCGGTCCTGCGCGACTTCGAGCCGACGCGCCTCGGTGACGTACTGACCGCGGGGGATCGCCCCATCTACCGATTCCGCTCTGCCGACCTGGCCGTACTCGACGAGGACGTGTGGCACCTCGTGCTCGACGTCGAGGTGTTGTCGGAGCTGATGCACGAACTGGACGCCGGGCGGGCCGCGCGCCACGACATCCTGCGGGCCCTGGAACGGATGCTGGACGTACTCGACCTGCACGACGTGTCCGGGACGGCGGCGACGGCCCGCGCCGAACTCGCCGACGTCCTCTCCCGCCCCGCGCACGCCAGCGCGCACCGCATCTCGGCGGCCGGGCACGCGCACATCGACTCGGCGTGGCTGTGGCCGCTGCGCGAGACGGTCCGCAAGGCGTCCCGCACGTTCGCGAACGTCACGGCGCTCGCCCGTGACTACCCCGAGCTGGTCTTCGCCTGCTCACAGGCGCAGCAGTACGCGTGGGTGAAGGAGCACCAGCCGCACATCTGGGAGCGCATCAAGAAGGCGGTCGCGGACGGCAACTGGGCGCCCGTCGGCTCCATGTGGGTGGAGTCGGACGCGAACATGCCGGGCGGCGAGGCCCTCGCCCGGCAGCTCGTGCACGGCAAGCGGTTCTTCCGGGACGAGCTGGGCGTGGAGACGGAGGAGATCTGGCTGCCGGACTCCTTCGGCTACACCGCCGCCTTCCCGCAGCTCGCGAAGCTGGCGGGCGCCCGCTGGTTCCTCACGCAGAAGCTGAGCTGGAACCAGACGAACAAGATGCCGCACCACACCTTCTGGTGGGAGGGCATCGACGGCACGCGCGTGTTCACGCACTTCCCGCCCGTGGACACCTACAACGCGCAGTTCCACGCGCGCGAACTCGCGCACGCCGAGCGGAACTTCGCGGAGAAGGGCGGCGCGACGCGCTCCCTCGTCCCGTTCGGCTGGGGCGACGGCGGTGGCGGCCCGACCCGCGAGATGCTGGAGAAGGCGCGGCGGCTGCGCTCCCTGGAGGGCTCCCCGCGCGTGGAGATCGAGAAGCCGTCGGCGTTCTTCGAGGCGGCGTACGCGGAGTACGGGGCGAAGGCGCCGGTCTGGTCCGGTGAGCTGTACCTGGAGATGCACCGGGCGACGTACACGACGCAGGCGAAGACGAAGCAGGGCAACCGCCGCTCCGAACACGCCTTGCGCGAGGCCGAGTTGTGGTGCACGGCCGCCGCGCTGCGCGACCCGTCGTACGCGTACCCGTACGACGCGCTCGACCGGCTGTGGAAGACGGTGCTGCTCCACCAGTTCCACGACATCCTGCCGGGTTCGTCGATCGCGTGGGTGCACCGGGAGGCGCGCGACACGTACGCGCGGGTGCTCGCGGAGCTGGACGAGATCACGGCGGAGGCGGTGCGCCACGTGGGCGACGGGGCGCCCGCGGTGCTCAACGCGTCACCGTACGCGCGCCGTGAGGTGGTGGCCCACGGCGACGATCTGGTGCGGGTGGAGGTCGACGGGCTCGGCGCCCGGAGCCTCGACGAGGCCGCGGGGCGCGCGCACGGGCCTGGCGCGCACGCCGCCGCGACCCGCGAGTCCGACGCCATCGTCCTGGCCAACGAGCATCTGGCCGTCACCGTCGACAGCGACGGACTCCTGTCCTCCGTACGGGACTTGACGCACGGTGGGCGCGAGGTATTGGCACCGGGGTCGCGCGGCAATCTGCTCCAGCTCCACCCCGACCACCCCACCCAGTACGACGCCTGGGACCTCGACGCGCACTACCGGCACACCCGCACCGACCTCACCGACGCCGAGTCGGTGGAGCTGGTCGAGGACGGGCCGCTGCGGGTCTCCGTCCGCGTCACCCGTACCTTCGGGAAGTCGCGGGTGACGCAGGAGTACCGGCTCGCGGCGGGCAGCCGCCGTCTGGAGGTCGTCACCGACATCGACTGGCAGGAGTCGGAGAAGGTGCTGAAGGCGGCGTTCCCGCTCGACGTGCACGCGGAGCGGTCGGCGGCGGAGATCCAGTTCGGCCACGTGCACCGGCCGACGCACGCCAACACCGGGTGGGACGCGGCCCGGTACGAGATCTGCGCGCACCGCTGGCTGCGGGTGGCCGAGGAGGGATACGGGGTCGCGCTGCTCAACGACTCGACGTACGGCCACGACGTGACGCGCGCCCCGCACGCGCGGGGGCTCGGCACGACCGTCCGGCTGACGCTGCTGCGCGCGCCGCACTCCCCCGACCCGGAGACCGACCTCGGCACGCACCGGTTCACGTACGCGCTGCTGCCGGGCGCGACGACGGGCGACGCGGTGGCCGAAGGGCTCGCGCTGAACCTGCCGCTGCGGGTCGCGGCGGCGGGGGCGGTGGCGCCGCTGGTCGCCGTCGACGATCCGGCGGTGACGATCGAGTCGGTGAAGCTCGCCGAGGACCGCAGCGGGGATGTGGTCGTGCGCCTGTACGAGTCGCGGGGCGGGCGGGCGAGCGCCACGCTCACGGCGTCGTTCCCGGTGGCGGGCGCCGACGAGACGGACCTGCTCGAACGGGCGCTGAGGCCGGCGGACACGTCGGCGACGGGGCTCGCGCTGTCCTTGCGCCCGTTCCAGATCCTGACGCTGCGGTTGCGTCCCGTGTGACCGTACGGGTCAGGGGCGGGGCATGTTGCGCAGGTTCGAGCGGGCCATCTGGACCATGCGGCCCACACCGCCGTCGAGAACGATCTTGGAGGCGGAGAGCGCGAAGCCCGTCACCATGTCGGCGCTGATCTTCGGCGGGATGGAGAGGGCGTTCGGGTCGGTGACGATGTCGACCAGCGCCGGGCCCTTGTGCTTGAAGGCGTCCTTCAGGGCGCCCGCGAGCTGCTTGGGCTTCTCGACCCGGACGCCGTAGGCACCGGCGGCGCGGGCCACGGCGGCGAAGTCGGGGTTGACGTTGGTGGTGCCGTGCGAGGGGAGGCCGCCGACCAGCATCTCCAGCTCGACCATGCCGAGCGAGGAGTTGTTGAACAGGACGATCTTCACCGGCAGGTCGTACTGGACGAGGGTGAGGAAGTCGCCCATCAGCATCGAGAAGCCGCCGTCGCCGGACATGGAGACGACCTGGCGGCGGCGGTCGGTGAACTGGGCGCCGATCGCCATCGGCAGGGCGTTGGCCATCGAGCCGTGGGAGAACGAGCCGATGACGCGGCGCCGCCCGTTGGGGGTGATGTAGCGGGCGGCCCAGACGTTGCACATGCCGGTGTCGACCGTGAAGACGGCGTCGTCGTCGGCGATCTCGTCGAGGACGGAGGCGACGTACTCCGGGTGGATCGGGACGTGCTTGTCGACCTTGCGCGTGTACGCCTTCACGACGCCTTCGAGGGCGTCGGCGTGCTTCTTCAGCATCTTGTCGAGGAAGCGGCGGTTGGTCTTCGTCTGCACGCGCGGGGTGAGGCAGCGCAGCGTCTCGCGCACGTCGCCCCAGACCGCGAGGTCCAGCTTGGAGCGGCGGCCCAGGTGCTCGGGGCGGACGTCGACCTGGACGATCTTGACGTCCTTCTGCGGCAGGAACGCGTTGTAGGGGAAGTCGGTGCCGAGCAGGATGAGGAGGTCGCACTCGTGGGTGGCCTCGTAGGCGGCGCCGTAGCCGAGGAGCCCGCTCATCCCGACGTCGAACGGGTTGTCGTACTGGATCCACTCCTTGCCGCGCAGCGCGTGGCCGACCGGGGACTTGATCTTCTCGGCGAACTCCATGACCTCGGCGTGCGCGCCGGCGGTGCCGCTGCCGCAGAACAGGGTGACCTTGTCGGCCGCGTCGATCATCCTGACCAGCTCGTCGATCTCCGCGTCACCGGGGCGGATGCTCGGCCGGGACGTGACCAGGGCCGTCTCGGTGGCCTGGTCGGGGGCGTCCTTGCCCGCGATGTCACCGGGCAGGGTGACGACGCTGACGCCGGACTGACCGACCGCGTTCTGGATGGCCGTGTGCAGGACGCGCGGCATCTGCTGCGGGCTGGAGATCATCTCGCAGTAGTGCGAGCACTCCTGGAAGAGCCGGTCGGGGTGGGTCTCCTGGAAGTAGCCGAGGCCGATCTCGCTGGAGGGGATGTGCGAGGCGAGGGCGAGGACCGGGGCCATCGAGCGGTGGGCGTCGTAGAGGCCGTTGATCAGGTGCAGGTTGCCGGGGCCGCAGGAGCCCGCGCAGGCGGTCATCCTGCCGGTGATCTGCGCCTCGGCACCGGCCGCGAAGGCGGCGGTCTCCTCGTGGCGTACGTGCACCCAGTCGATGGCGCTGTTGCGGCGGACGGCGTCGACGACCGGGTTCAGGCTGTCGCCGACGACGCCGTACATGCGCTGGACGCCCGCGCGGACGAGGATGTCGACGAACTGCTCGGCGACGTTCTGCTTGGCCATGACGTACGTGCCCCTTAGAACCGATGGAGTGGCGGGTGCTGCGGTTGTTCCTGTTCATGCTGTCGCTACTGCTGTTACCGCTCTTACTGCTGTTGCCCATCGGTTCCATGAATTCACAGGGGAGGCGGTTGCGCCTGCGCTATCCCTCCCAGACGGCGGCGGCGGTGCGGTCGTCGGCGTAGCCCTTGACGCGGACCTGGGCGTCCGCGAGGAACGCGGCGAGGCCCGGCGGCTCGTGCCCCGCCCACCTCCGCGCCAGATGGCGGCCGAGGTCCGGCTCCCCGCGCAGGGGTTCGGCGAGGCCCGCCGTGCAGAGCAGGAGGGTGTCACCCGGCCGGGCTACGGAGGCACGGAAGCGGAAGGGGTCGCGGGGCGGTTCGGGGGCGGGCTCGTAGGGGCTCGGCGGTGTCGTGATCCCGAGGTCCATGGTGAGCCGGTCGCCCTCCGGGGTCTCGGCGGGGGTGGAGGCGGGCAGCGCCCCGAACCCGACGACCGGGGCGCCGCCGCCCGGCTCCGTGACGTCCGGCTCCAGGTCCTGCCACGCGCCGTCCCGCAGCCGGAACAGGCCGCCTCCGCCGACGCCGAAGAAGACGCGGGTACGGCACTCCGGATCGGCGGGGACAAGGAGGCAGCGCAGGTCGGCCGCGTACTCCTCCGGGTCGAGGCCCTGCTCGGCGGCGCCCGCCCGCAGCTTGCCGAGGCTGCGGTCGGTCAGCCGGTGCAGCCCCGACTTCAGGTCCCCGCGCCGCCCCGCCCTGATGTCCTCGGCGAGCCGCGCGTGGCTGAGGCCCACGGCGCGGCCGATCCACTCACAGGCGTCGGCGGCGGCGCGGTGGGCGCCGGGGGTGGCGCGGGCGCCGGTGGCCATGGCGACCAGCACGAGCGCGCCCGTCCCGCTGCCGAAGCGGGCGGTCAGCACACTGTCCCGCCGGGGCTCGCCCCGGTACCGGGCGGAGTCCCCCCGCACGGAGGCGCTGCGCAGCACCCAGCTCCCGTACCGCGCCCCGTCGACCACGCTGTCGGCGACCAGCTCACGCAGCGCCTCGGGATCGGCGAGGGGCAGGGCGCTGGGCTCGGCGTCGTAGGTCGGCGGGCGGTCGCCCACGTGCACGACCTGCGCGGGCGCCTCCGGCGCGGGTACGGGTGCGGGTGCGGGCGCCTGCGGTGCGGGGACGCGGGGCTCGGCCGGGTAGGCGCGGGGCTTGAAGGCGGGCGGCTCGGGCGCGGAGGGACCGCGTCCGGTGTCCGCGTCCGTCCCAAAGGTGCCCGTCCCCGGGGCGTCCGTCTCCGGGGTGTCCGGGTCCCGGGGGGCCGGTATCGCCGAGGCGAAATGGGCGTCGAGGGAGTCCGGTGTCGGGGTCGGACCGGTGTCCTCGGCGGCGGCGGGGTTCTCGTACAGCTCGCTCCACCAGTCGTCCTCCTGGGCCGGGCGACGGGTGGGCCTCTCCCCCTGCTGGCTCATGTCCTCATTGTCCACCGCGGGGCGCGCGCGAAAACGGGGCATCGCGAAAAAGGTCCGCCGGGCGACCCCACCCCCCACGGGAAGGACGCCCGGCGGACCGGTTCAGGTGAGCAGTCGAACTGGCGCACGGCGTACGCCCGAACGACAGCTCCGCACCGTCAGCGCTCCGGGGCTGCGTTCCGCGTGCCCCGTCGCCCTGAGGGCAATCTTCTGGTCCTTCGCCGGAGTCGGCCAGGAAAAGCGCAGATGAATTCCGCCCCAAAGGGGATCTTCCCGGCGGACGGTGATGCTGCGGTGACGTCACCTTGGCAGAGTGACGGCCGGTACAGGGAAAATGGCCACGGCGGGTTTGTGCCGTGGCTGGTTTCCGCCACGCCTCCGCGACGGGGCGAAACGCGGGCCGGCCGTGATCCGAGTGGGAGGGGCGTCACCGCATGCTGGGTGCGATAGGTCTGGACGAGGTGCACGAGTCGGCGTACCGCGCCCTGGTGTCGGTGGGCGCGGCCGATGTGTCGGACCTCGCCCGCCGTCTGACGCTCCCGGAGTACGACGCCGAGGTCACCCTGCGCCTCCTGGAGCGGCACGGTCTCGCCGCCCAGTCCTCGGCGCGGCCCGGCCGCTGGGTGGCCGCCCCGCCGGGCGTCGCCCTCGGCGCGCTGCTCACCCAGCGCCGCCACGAGCTGGAGAAGGCGGAGCTCGCGGCGGCGCTGCTCGCGGAGGAGTACCGGGCGCAGGCCACCGAACCGGCCGTGCACGACCTGGTCGAGGTGGTGACGGGCGCGGCGGCCGTCGCGCAGCGGTTCCTGCAGATCCAGCTCGGCGCGGTCTCCCAGGTGTGCGCCCTGGTCACCGGCAACCCGGTCGCCGTGGCCGGTCCGGAGAACGAGGCGGAGCCGCAGGCCGTCAGCCGGGGCGTCGACTACCGCGTCGTCATCGAGCGCGAGGTGCTGTCGCTGCCGTCGGGGCTGACGGAGCTGTCGGCGGCGATCGGCCGGGACGAGCAGGTCCGTGTCGTGGACCGGGTGCCGACGAAGCTGGTGATCGCGGACGGCGCGCTCGCCCTCGTCCCGCTGACCTCGCGGACCTCGGAACCGGCCGCGCTCGTCGTCCACGCCAGCGGGCTCCTCGAATCCCTGACCGGCCTCTTCGAGGCGGTGTGGCGGCAGGCGCTGCCGCTGCGGCTCGGGGCGGACGGCCGGGTGGAGGAGGCCGGGGGCGACGGCCCCGACGGCACCGACCTGGAGATCCTCTCCCTGCTCCTCGCCGGGCTCACGGACGTGAGCGTGGCCAAACAGCTCGACCTGGGGCTGCGGACGGTGCAGCGCCGGGTGAAGCGCCTGATGGAACTGGCCGGGGTGACGACACGGCTGCAGCTGGGCTGGCACGCGTACGAGAAGGGCTGGGTGGCACGCTGACGGCCCCGGACCTGCCTCCCGTCCCTTTCCGACCTGCGCCCGCACGGCGTCTGCGGGACCCTTGGCGCATGGGAGCGTGGGAACTCCTCCTGGTCGGGGCCGTGCTGGCGCTCGGCCTGTGCGGGGTGCTGGTGCCGGGGGTGCCCGGCTCGTGGCTGGTGTGGGCGGCGGTCGCCGTCTGGGCGCTGCGCGACCCGAACGGCCTGGCCTGGGGCGTGTGCGTCGGCGCGACCGTCGCCCTGCTCGCCTCCCAGGTGCTGCGCTGGCAGCTCCCGCCCCGCCGGCTGCGACAGGCCGGGGCGACGCGGGGGCTCGCGGTCTGGGCGGGTGTCTGCGCGCTCGTCGGCTTCCTCGTGATCCCGGTCGTCGGCGCGATCCCCGGTTTCATCGGCGGCATCTACGTCTCCGAGCGCCGCCGGCTCGGCAGCCACGGGGACGCGGTCGCCTCAACCAGGACGGCGATGCGCGCGGGCGGCTCCAGCGTCCTCGCCGAACTGTTCACGTGCCTGCTGATCGCGGGGGCCTGGGCCGGGGCCCTGATCTGGGGGTGACCGGCCGCGGGTTACCCTCGACCGACCCTGGGCTGGAGACGTGACGGAGGGGCGGGATCGGGACGTGGACCTGGACCGTGTACGGAAGCTGCCCGGCCCCGGGGACCTCGGGCTGTGGCTCGTCCGCACCGACGGCGAGGCGGGCGACGCCGCCGGGGTCCTCGACACGGGCGAACTGCGGCGGGCCGCCGCCTTCGTCTTCGACCGGCACCGCCTGCGCTACGTGAACGCGCACCTGGCCCTGCGCTCCATCCTCGCCGAGCACCTGGGCCGCGCCCCCGCCGCCCTGCGCTTCGTCCGCGAACCCTGCCCCGGGTGCGGCGAACCGCACGGCCGCCCCGCGCTCGCGGACACGCCGGACCTGCACTTCTCCCTCTCCCACAGCGGCGACCTGGCGCTGGTGGCGCTCGCCGCGACGCCGGTCGGCGCGGACGTCGAGGAGCTGACGCCCCCGGCGACCGCCGACGAACTGAGCGCGGTGCTGCACCCGCGCGAGCGGGCCGAACTGGCCGCGCTCCCCGACCCGTCGGAACGGAGCCGGGCCATGTCGCGCGCCTGGGTCCGCAAGGAGGCGTATCTGAAGGGCATCGGCACCGGTCTCTCCCGCGCCACCGACCTCGACTACGTGGGGACGCTGCCGGACGCGCCGGGCGCGCCCGGCGGCTGGTCACTGCGGGACGTGCCGGTGCCGGAGGGGTACGCGGCGGCGGTGGCGGTGAGCCCCGGCTGAGCCGGGAGCCCGGCCGGGAGCGCGCCTTCGAGCGTGAGGAGGTGGACCTTCCGGTCCAGGCCGCCCGCGTACCCGGTGAGCGCGCCGGTCGAGCCGATCACCCGATGGCAGGGGCGCACGATGAGCAGCGGATTGGCACCGATCGCGCCACCGACGGCCCGCACGGCGACGCGCGAGGCGCCGATCCGGGCGGCGACGGCGCCGTAGGAGATGGTCGCCCCGTACGGCACGGTGTCGAGCACGTCCCACACGCGCCGCCGGAACTCGGTGCCCTCGGGCCGCAGCGGCAGGTCGAACTCCTTCAGGTCACCGGCGAAGTACGCGCCGAGCTGCCGCGCGGCCGCCGTGAACCGCGCCGGGTCGTGCACATGCGTGGCCCGGACATCCGGCACGGTCCGTCCGCCCTTCTGGCCGGGCACGGAGAGGGAGGTGAGGGCGCCGTCGGCGTCGGCGGTCAGCACGAGCTCGCCGAGCGGACTGGGCAGGGTGGTGTAGTACCTGATGGCTTCGGGTGTGCTCAAGGCTGCTGTCCTTCTGAGGTCTGAGGTGGCCACGATTCCACGACGAGATGAGCGCGGGCGTACGAGCGCCAGGGGCGCCAGGCGTCGGCGGCGGCGATCGCGTCGCCGGGCACGGCCACGTCCGGGTCGCCGAGCGCGCGCAGTCTGATCAGCGCGGCGGTACGGGCGTCCATGCCGGGCAGGGAACGCAGCGCCGCCTCGGCGTCGTCCCGGTCGGCGCCCGGGCCGAGCGTGAGGTCGCCGTCGGCGAGCGCGCGGGCGAGGGCGCCGAGCGTGCCGGGTTCCTCGGCGAGCGCCTCCGGCGCGGGGAAGAGGCGGTGCAGCGCGCCGCAGGGGGCGTCGAGCCGCTTCCCGTACCGCTCGACGAGCCGGGCGGACTCGGCGGGCCCCACCAGAAGGCGGACCGCCAGCTCCTCGGGGTCGGCGGCGCCGGGCGAACGCAACCCCGGCCGGGCCGCGACCAGCAGGGCGAGCCGCGGGTCCGCGCCGAGCCGCTCGTCGATCGCGTACGGGTCGCAGTCCAGGTCGAACAGGCGCCGCAGACGGCCCACCGCCGTGGTCAGGTCCCGCAGGTCCGTCAGATGGATCCGGGCGTCCAGCCAGCCGCCGCGGTGCTCGGCACCCGCGCCGGGCTGCTCGTGCCCGGCCTCGTCGACGGAGACGATGCCGGTGCCGTACGGCAGCCGCAAGGTGCGCCGGAACATGCGGCGCCCCTTGTCCCCGGTCAACTCCTCGACGCCATGCAGTGATTCATGTTCCAGAAGGTCGAAGACGGGACCCGCCTGGTACGGGCCCCGGTGGGCGAGGCGGAGCGGGACGCCGGCCGTGGCGGCGACGGCGCGGCGGTCCTCGGCGCGGCCGGGCGCGTCGGAGCGCAGTCCGGTCGGCGTACGGGCGTACACCTCACGGATCGTGTCGTTGAACTGCCGGACACTCGCGAACCCCGCCGCGAAGGCGATCTCCGTGACCGGGAGCGTCGTCGTCTGCAACAGCACCCGCGCGGTGTGGGCGCGTTGTGCGCGAGCCAGGGCGACGGGGCCCGCGCCCAGCTCCGCGGTGAGCTGGCGCTGCACCTGGCGCGCGCTGTACCCCAGCCGCGCGGCGAGCCCTCCGACGCCCTCGCGGTCCACGACGCCGTCGCCGATGAGCCGCATCGCGCGGCCCACGACATCGGCGCGGACGTTCCACTCGGCGGACCCGGGCACGGCGTCGGGCCTGCACCTGCGGCAGGCCCGGAACCCCGAGCTCTGCGCGGCGGCGGCCGTCGCGTAGTACCGGACGTTCTGCCTCTTCGGGGTCACCGCGGGGCAGCTCGGGCGGCAGTAGATGCCCGTGGTCTCGACGGCGAAGAAGAACTCCCCGTCGAACCGGGCGTCCCGGCTGCGGACTGCTTGATAGCGGGTGTCTTCGTCGGTCGGCACGGTTCCAGTGTGCGGGGGGCTGCGCGGGCGGGCTGGCGGAAATCGGACGCCACGTTCTGGGGGGCCGGGTGCGGAGCGTCTGCCTGGTTCTTGTTCTTTCGCGTCTGCGGGTACGTCGTGGCTGGGCGCGCAGTTCCCCGCGCCCCTGAAGGCATGCGGCTCCGCCGCGCCTTCAGGGGCGGGTCGCCCCCGGAAGATGCCGCACGAAGTGCGCATCTCAGGGGCGCGGGGAACTGCGCGACCAGCCACGACGCACCCGCAGGCGCCGTCGAGGCCGTACCGCCCCCTACCGCTGGCGGCCCCGTTTCGCCTCGAGCGCCGCCCGGCCCGCCGTCTCCCTCCGCTTCCACATCTGCCGCATCTCCGCCCGCAACCGCGCATCCGTCCGGGCGGCCAGCCGCTCGTTCTCGCGGAGCAGCTTGCGGTAGCTGTCGAGTCGCCGCTGATGAAGCTCCCCGTCGGCCAGCGCGGCGAGCACCGCGCAGCCGGGTTCGACCGTGTGCGCGCAGTCCTGGAAGCGGCAGTTCTCCGCGAGCGCCTGGATCTCGGAGAAGACCTGCCCGACCCCGGTCCCGGCGTCGTAGAGCCCGACTCCGCGCAGCCCGGGCGTGTCGATGAGGACGCCTCCGCCGGACAGGGCGAACAGGTTGCGGGTGGTGGTGGTGTGCCGCCCCTTGCCGTCGACGTCCCGTACGGCTTGGACGTCCATGAGGTCGGCGCCGAGCAGCGCGTTGGCGAGGGTGGATTTCCCCGCCCCGGACTGCCCGAGCAGCACGGACGTGCCTCCGGCGACGACGGCCCGCAGGACATCGGTGCCGTCCCCGTCGTGCGCGCTGACGGGCAGCACTTGGACGCCGGGCGCGCTGGTCTCGGCGTCGCGGACAAGGTAGGAGAGCGTGACGGGGTCGGTGACGAGGTCCGCCTTGGTCAGTACGACGACCGGCTGCGCCCCGGATTCCCAGGCGAGCGCGAGGAACCGTTCGATGCGGCCGAGGTCGAGTTCGGCGGCGAGGGAGACGGCGATGACGGCGTGGTCGACGTTGGCGGCGAGGATCTGTCCCTCGGAACGCTTGGAGGAGGTGGAGCGCACGAAGGCGGTGCGGCGCGGGAGGTATGCCTGGACGTAGCGCGGGTCGCGGTCGTCCGGGTCGACGGCGGCCCAGTCGCCGGTGCAAATGACCTTCATGGGGTCGCGCGGGACGACGTACTCGGTGTCGGCGTGCACGGTGCCCTCGGGCGTGACGAGGTCGCACCGGCCGCGGTCGACGCGCAGCACCCGCCCGGGCACGAGCCCGCGCTCGGCGTAGGGGGCGAACTCGGCGGCCCAGTGGTCGTCCCAGCCGTAGGGGGCGAGGACGGAGGGGTCGAAACGGTGAGCAGAGCTGAGAGACAAGGGGAAACCCTTCGAGGGCGGCCCCGGCGGCGCGAGCGCGCGTGACGGTTCAGCCGGTGGCCTGGGAGGTGGACGTGATGATCTCCGGGATGCGGGCAGCGCCCATCACAGCGACAGTCATCGGTCAACACCTCCTGCTTGCACTCTCGGTCGGCCTCTCGGCCGCCCTTCCGGCTGGACGAGAACGACCGTAGCCGCACGCTCCCGACACCGCCACCTATTTATTCGGCGACGTTCCCGGCGACGTTCCCGGCCACCTTCCGCACCCGCTCGACCACCCCGTCCTCCCCGCACCGCAGCCCGGTGTTGGCGGCCAGCAGGACCGCGTCGAGCTGGAACGCCGCCAGTTCCGGGTCGGCCGCGCCCGCGTGCCGGAGCTCGTCGGCCAGGAGCGCCCGCCAGCGGCGCTGCCCGGCGAAGAGGGCGTCGCGGACGGGGCCGGGGCGGCTGTCGAAGGCGGCCTGGTTCGCCGCCCAGAAGCAGCCGCCCGGCAGGAGAGGTTCGGACGCGTAGACGAGCCATGCCTCGACCAGCGCCCGCAGCCGCGCCACGCCGTGCTCCGCGCCGCGGGCCGGTCGCACGACGGCCTCCTCGAAGACGCCGCCCGCGCATTCGACGGTGGCGAGCTGCAACTTCTCCTTCGTCCCGAACAGGGTCTGGACGCCGCTCTTGCTGATGCCGAGGTCGGCGGCGAGCGCGCCGAAGCTGAGCCCGTCCAGGCCGTCGAGCGAGGCGACGTCGACGGCCCGCCGCAGGATCGCCCGCCGGGAGCGCGCCCCGCGCAGGAGCCGCCTGTCCCCGCCGGCCTCTTCCGCTCCGGTGCCGCTCCCGCTCATGCCGACGCTCATGCCCACGCTCATGTCCTCATCCTGCCAGACCCCTTGCCCTATACGTACGTACGGCCGTACGTTTTGTTTATGGAGCAGCTCATGACCCAGTCCCCGACCCAGTCCCTGACGAACGAGGGCGTCTCGCGGGCGCTCGCCTTGGCGCACGCCCTCGCCGACGCCAAGAGCCGGCAGGACGTCCGCGCCGCCATGCGGTGCTTCCACCCCGACATGACCCTGGAGGCCCCCGCCCTCGGCACGGTGGCGCGCGGCCTCGACGCCAACGAGCGGACGCTGACCGCCTTCTTCACGTCGTTCCCCGACTACGAGGTCGCCCTGGAGGGCCACGCCGTCGGCGACGACGCGCTGGTGTGCTGGGGGACGGTGCGGATGACCATGACCGGCGAGCGGTTCGGGGTCCGCCCGAACGGGCGGCGCGCCGAACTCCCGGTGTTCATCCGGTTCACGTTCCGGGAGGGCCTGATCGCGAGCGAGCGGTTCTGCTTCGACCTGGCGGAGCTCTGCGCACAGTCCGGCGTCTCCACGGACGCCGTCCGCGCCACTTTGTTCACCGAAGGGAAGTGACCGGCCATGACCATGGCGCTCGATCCCCGCGCGAGGGACATCGCGGAGCCGCGCACCGCCCACCTCTTCGACATGGTCGTCGACCTGGACCCGCGCCTGGACATCGGCCCCGGCCCGCTGGGCCGGCGGATGTTCTTCGGCTCGGCGGGCGGCACGTTCGCGGGGCCGCGCCTGCGCGGCGACGTGCTGGCCGTGGGCGGCGACTGGGGCCTGTTCCGGCCGGACGGCGTCCTCGCGCTCGACGTCCGGCTGCCGCTGCGCACCCACGACGGCGACCTGCTGCACATGACGTACGGCGGCCGGTGGGTCACCCCGCCGGAGGCGCGCGCGGAGATGGCGGACCCCGGGCGGCGCCATCTCGTCGACCCCGCGCGCTACTACTTCCGCACGAACCCGCTGTTCGAGACGGGGTCCGAACGCTACGCCTGGCTCAACGACGTGGTGTGCGTGGCCACGGGGTACGTGGTGGAGGGCGGGATCGCCTACCGCGTCAGCCAGCTGCTGTGACGCGCGCGCGGACGCTCACACGGGCAGTCCGCGCGGTTCCTTCACACGCTTCATGATGATCTGCGAGTTCACCTCGGTCACCCCGTCGAGCGTCGTCAGCCGCTCGATCCACAGGCGCTCGTACGCGGCCAGGTCCGCGACCGCGATGCGCAGGAGGCAGCCGGGGCTGCCGAAGAGGCGGTGGGCCTCGATGACGTCGGGGATGTCCTGGAGCGCGCGCTCGAACGCCTCGACGGCCGCGCGGTCGCGGCGCACCTCGATGGAGACGAGGACCTCGAAGCTCCGGCCGACGGCGGCGGGGTCGACGATCGCGCGGTACCCCTGGATCACGCCGTCCTGCTCCAGCTGGCGGACGCGGCGCAGACAGGGCGACGGGCTGAGACCCACGCGCTGGGCCAGCTCCTGGTTGCTGAGGCGCCCGTCGTTCTGCAGTTCGCGCAAGATGGCGAGGTCGATGGCGTCCATGACGCAATTATGTGCCACGAAGCGTGCGATCACAGGCCATCATTGGCAATCAAATTGCGCTGTACACGATTTATCCTTGCGAGTGCTCGAACGTGCGTACCCCCACGCTCGCCACCCCCACCGGACCCATCCTCGCGAGGCAGCCCCATGGAACGCATCCGCGCGCCCAAGCGCATCACCCTCATCAGCACCGGCGGCACCATCGCCAGCCGCTGGCAGGGCACCGGTTACGCCGCCGACGCCGGCGGGGACACCGTCCTGGCCAGCGCGGCCGTGCCGGACGGGGTGGCGGTGGAGGTCGTCGACCTGTTCAACGTGAACAGCTCGCGGATGACCAGCGAGCGGCAGCTCACCCTCCTGCGCACGGTGCGCGAGGTGCTGGCCGACCCGGACGTGGACGGCATCGTCGTCACGCACGGCACGGACACCCTGGAGGAGTCCGCGTTCCTGCTCGACCTGCACCACGACGACCCGCGCCCGGTCGTCTTCACGGGCGCGCAGAAGCCGCTCGGCGCCGCCGACGGCGACGGTCCGGGGAACATGTACGACGCGCTCCAGGTCGCCGCGTCCGTACGGGACCTGGGCGTCCTGGTCGTCTTCGACGGGCGGGTGCACGCCGCGCGCGGCACGGTGAAGACGCAGACGCTCGCCGCGAACGCGTTCGCGGACCCGTCGGCCGGACCGCTCGGCCGCCTCGGCTTCGGCCGCGTCGACATCCGTACGGAGGTCAGCCGCCCGGCCCCGCTGCCCGCGCCGCACGACGGCGCGGAGATACCCCGTGTCGACATCGTCATGCACCACAGCGACGCCGACCCGACGCTGTTCGAGGCCGCGCTCGCGGCGGGCGCGCGGGGCATCGTGCTCGTCGCGACCGGCGCGGGCAACGCCACACCGGAGTTCGTCGACGCGGTCGAGGCCGCCGTCCGCCGCGGGGTCCTGGTCGCCGTCAGCACCCGGGTCCCGGCCGGACCGCTCGCCGAGATCTACACGGGCGGCGGCGCCGTCGACCTCGTAGCCGCCGGAGCGGTGCTCTCGGGCACGCTGCGCCCGGGCCAGACCCGGATCGCCGTGCTCGCCGCGCTGCTCGCGGAAGCGGACCCGGACGCCGCGCCCGTCACCCGCGCCGACCTGCTGCGCCGCCTGATCGCCGCGCCGCTCCCGGAGAGCGACGCGGCGGACGAGAAGGCCGCCTAGAAGGGTGCGTGGAGGTCTCAGACCTCCACGGCCTCCTCGTTCGGCGCAAGGCTGTCCATGAAGGACGAGACGGAGAAGACGGCACGGCCCGCGCCCGACGGGCCGTAGCCGGGCGGGGACGACAGGCCGAACTCGTCCATGGTCGAGCGGTACGCGTCGAGCAGCCGGATGTGGTACTCCAGCGGGGCTCCGTTCGGGTTCTCCTTGCCGAGCGGCGTCGTCGGCTCCGGGCACCACGTGGTGAAGCGCGGGGTGATGCCGTGCGACATGAAGAAGCGCAGGCCCTCGGTGGTGGAGGCGATGGCCTCGTCGACGGTCTTGAAGCCGAACGGCTCGGCCATCTCGACACCCGCGACGAAGTTCGGGATCACGTTGCGCGCGCCGAAGACCTCGGTGGAGTCGAGGATGCGCTTGTGCCACTCGTCGCGGCCGACGTAGCGCTCCTTGCCCGGGCAGTACATCTTGAACAGGTACTCGTCCCACACCTCGAAGTTGGGGTGGTAGATCTGGATGCCGTAGTCCTTGAACCGCTGGACGTCGTCCTTGGGCAGCGCCTGCGCGACGACCTTGCCGATCCAGCGGCCGGGGAAGTGCTCCTCGATGGCCTTGGCGTAGCGCCCGTAGAAGTCGGCCTCGTCCAGGCCCTGCACCTTCGAGGTGATCGCGCCGCCGGTGAGGGTGTACGCGGTCGACGCCTTCGCGGTGTCGTACTGATTGATGATGTCGAGCGCCTCAAGGACCTCGTCCACGTCCTTCACGCCCGTGTACGGGCGGCCCGCCGCCTTGTGCTGGCGCCAGTTGTGGTTGATGTCGCAGTACTGGCACTCCTCCTTGGCGCCGAAGTACTGGCAGACGCGGAACGCGGTCAGGTAGATCAGGTAGCCCCACTGGATCGTCGGGGCCACCTCCATGACCGACTTCCCGTTGGAGAGCTTGTGCCGGTAGTACTCCGGCATCGGCGGCACGCCGACGTCGGCGATGCGCTTGCCGTCGAGGTACAGGCCGAGCAGCCCGTCCTCGCCGGCCGCCACCCGGTACGGGGACGAGGGGTTCACGCGGACCGAGACGACCGTGCGGCGCAGGTCGTAGGGGCCGCCCGTGAGGACGATCTCCTCGGGCGGGCGGCGCAGCGCGGCCTCGCCCAGCTCGGGCAGGGTGCCGTGGTCGAAGGAGAAGATGAAGTACGACTTCGGCTTGACCTCGCCGTCCTCATTGTCACTGAGCGCCGACGCGTCGAAGGCGACCCCGCCGCGCAGCAGGTCCTCCTTGAAGACCGCCTCTTTCGGAACGTGCGGGAAGCGCTCCATCAGGTCCTCTACCAGCGCCGTGCGGCTCTGCATCCCGTATCTCCTAGCTTCCGGCGACGTGCTTGCTGCGACAGTCATACGCGTTTCCACGGTATGCCCCCGCTTGTCACGCAATCGTGCCGGGGTCCTGGTGTTCCCGGGCACACGTGATCCAATCTGCGGAACGCCCTAGCATCCGAGAGAGGCAGCGCACCGTGTCCGACGCCGTAACCAACGCCGTGAGCAACTGGGCCCGCAACATCACCTTCTCCACCACCGAGCTGCACCGCCCCCGCTCCCTGGAGGAGCTGCGCGCTCTCGTCACCGGGAACGCGCACCTACGGGTCCTCGGCAGCGGCCACTCCTTCAACCGGATAGCCGACGTCGACGCGGACCGGGCGGGCGCGCTCGTCTCGCTCGCCGACCTGCCCGACGGCATCGAGGTCGACGCGGACCGGCTGACCGTACGGGTCGGCGGCGGCGTCCGCTACGCCGAGCTGGCCGCCGAGCTGCACGCGCACGGCCTCGCCCTGCCGAACATGGCGTCGCTCCCCCACATCTCCGTCGCCGGTTCCGTGGCGACGGGCACGCACGGCTCCGGGGTCGGCAACCGCTCCCTCGCGGAGGCGGTGCGGGCGGTGGAGATCCTGACGGCGGACGGCGAGACGGTGACGCTCGCGCGGGGCGACGAGGGGTTCGAGGGCGGCGTCGTCTCCCTCGGCGCGCTGGGCGTGGTCCTGTCGCTGACGCTGGACGTGGAGCCGTCGTTCGAGGTGGCGCAGCACGTGTTCCGCCGGCTGCCCCTGGCGGGGCTGGACTTCACGGCCGTCTCCTCGGCCGCGTACAGCGTGAGCATGTTCACGAAGTGGCAGGGCCCCTGGTTCGACCAGGTGTGGGTCAAGCGGCGACTGCCCGAGCCCGTCGACTTCCCGTGGGCGGAGCCCGCGACGCAGGCGCAGCACCCGGTGCCGGGGATGGACGCGGTGCACTGCACGGAGCAGTTCGGGGTGCCGGGCCCGTGGCACGAGCGGCTGCCGCACTTCCGGGCCGGTTTCACCCCGAGCAGCGGCGACGAGCTCCAGTCCGAGTACCTGCTCCCCCGCGAGCACGCCGTGGCCGCGCTCGACGCGCTCGACGCGGTGCGGGAGGAGATCGCGCCGGTGCTCCAGGTGTGCGAGGTGCGGACGGTCGCGGCCGACCGGCAGTGGCTGAGCCCGGCGTACGGCAGGGACACGGTCGCCTTCCACTTCACGTGGGTGGCGGAGACCGGGCGCGTACTGCCCGTCGTGTCGCTGGTCGAGGACCGGCTGCGGGACCTCTCGGCGCGCCCGCACTGGGGCAAGGTGTTCACGACCGCGCCCGAGCGGATCGCGGAGCACTACCCGCACGCGGGCGACTTCGCGGCGCTGGTGCGGCGGCTCGACCCGCGCGGGGTGTTCAGCAACGCGTTCGTACGGGCGCTGCTGCCGCGCTGACCCGGGCGTGACGGGCGGGGGCGGGACAGGACTTTCGGGCGAGTTGTTGGACTTTCGCCGCCGCCGGGTGAGCGGGCCCGGGGCGGCTGGGTAACGCTTCCCCGTCAGACCGCTCGGCCCTGTCGCCCGTCGCCCCGTCGCTAGGAGCCCCATGTCCTTCTCGTACGTCGAGGATGTCCTGCCCGGCAACGGAGCACTGCCGCCGCGCGCCTGGTACGCGGAGTCCTCCGCCGCCGCCCTCTCCCTGAACGGGGCCTGGCGCTTCCGCCTGTCGGAGACGGCCGACGCGCAGGACGACTCCTTCGCCGCCGAGGGCTACGACGCCGGGGAGTGGGCGGAGGTGACAGTTCCGGGCCACTGGGTGCTCCAGGGCCACGGCGCGCCGATCTACACGAACCACCGCTACCCGTTCCCGGTGGACCCGCCGCGCGTCCCGACCGAGAACCCGACCGGCGACCACCTGCGCACCTTCGACCTGCCGGACGACTGGCCCGCGCAGGGCGCGGCGACGCTCCGCTTCGACGGGGTCGAGTCCTGCGCGCGGGTGTGGCTGAACGGCACGGACCTCGGCGAGTTCAAGGGCAGCCGCCTCCCCCACGAGTTCGCGGTCGGCCACCTGCTCAGGCCGGCCGAGAACGTCCTCGCGGTCCGGGTCCACCAGTGGTCGGCCGGCTCGTACCTGGAGGACCAGGACCAGTGGTGGCTGCCGGGCATCTTCCGCGACGTGACACTGCTGCACCGCCCTGCGGACTGCGCGCTCGACTTCTTCGTGCACGCGTCGTACGACCACACGGCGGGGACCGGAACGCTCCGCGTGGACAGCGACGTGGACGGCCGGGTCTCCGTCCCGGAGCTGGGGATCGAGGTCGCGACGGGCGAGGCGGTGACGGTCCCCGTCGAACCGTGGACGGCTGAGACACCGCGCCTGTACGCGGGCACCCTCGACACCGGGGGCGAACGCGTCCCGCTGCGGATCGGCTTCCGTACGGTGGAGCTGTCGGACGGCCTGATCAAGGTCAACGGGGTCCCGATCCTCTTCAAGGGCGTGAACCGGCACGAGTGGCACCCGGAGCGAGGCCGCGCCCTGGACCTGGCCACGATGCGCCACGACATGGAGCTGATGAAGGCCCACAACATCAACGCCGTCCGCACCTCCCACTACCCGCCGCACCCCGCCTTCCTCGACCTCTGCGACGAGTACGGCCTGTGGGTGATCGACGAATGTGACCTGGAGACGCACGGCTTCGTCGAACAGGGCTGGCGCGACAACCCCGTCGACGACGACCGCTGGACCCCGGCGCTCCTCGACCGCGCGGCGCGCATGGTGGAGCGCGACAAGAACCATCCGTCGGTGGTGATGTGGTCGCTGGGCAACGAGGCGGGCACGGGCCGGGGCCTCACGGCGATGGCGCAATGGATCCGGGCCCGGGACCCGGAACGCCTCCTCCACTACGAGGGCGACGCCAACTGCCGCGACGTGGACGTCTATTCACGCATGTACGCGGATCACACGGAGGTCCATCGGATCGGCCGGGGCCTCGACGGCGGCCCGTCGCACCGCCGCGCCCTCCCCTTCATCCTGTGCGAGTACGCGCACGCGATGGGCAACGGCCCCGGCGGCCTCGCCGACTACCAGAGCCTCTTCGAGAGCCACGACCGGCTCCAGGGCGCCTTCGTCTGGGAGTGGATCGACCACGGGATCGCCGACGAGCGGTACGGGTACGCGTACGGCGGTGACTTCGGGGAGGAGCTGCACGACGGGAACTTCGTCTGCGACGGCCTGCTCTTCCCGGACCGGACGCCGTCGCCCGGCCTGCTTGAGTTCAAGAAGGTGATCGAGCCGGTGCGGTTCGAGATCGACGGAATGGCGGGCACGGTCCGGATCACCAACCGCTTCGACTTCCGTGACCTGTCGGCCTTGACCTTCACGTGGACGTACGAGGGCGAAGACGATGACGAGGGCACGGTCGCGTCCGGGCCACTGACGGTGCCCGCGCTCGGGCCCGGCGAGTCGACGGAGCTGAAGCTCCCGCCGTACGGCGGCGATTCAGCGACCGGGTGGACGGTGCGGGCCCTGGACGCGGAGGGGCACGAGGTGGCGTGGGGCCAGCCGGAGGTGGCCACGACCGTCGTACGGCTGGGGGGCTCCGTCGCGCGCCCGGTGTCAGGACCCGACCGGATCACGGTCGGCCCCGGCGTGTTCGACGCACGGACCGGCACGTTGCTCTCGATCGGCGACGTCGAGGTGGTGGGGCCGCGCCTCGACGTGTGGCGGGCGCCCACCGACAACGACAACGGGGCGAGCTGGCAGGCCGACGAGCGGCTCGGCCCGCTGTGGCGCCGCCTCGGCCTGCACCGCATGCGGCACCGGCTGGACGCCCTTGAGGTGACGGACGACGCGCTGACCGTGCGGCAGCGGGTCGCCCCCGCCGGGACCGACCTCGGCCTGCGGACCCTGTTCCGCTGGTCGGCCGACGAGGAGGAGCTGCACCTTGCCGTCTCGGTCGTCCCCGAGGGCGACTGGCGCCTCCCCCTGCCCCGGCTCGGGGTACGGCTCGGGCTTCCGGGCGGCGCGGACGCCGTGCGCTGGTTCGGCGGCGGCCCCGGCGAGGCGTACCCGGACACGCGGGCGGCGTCCCGCATCGGCCGCTGGGAATCCACGGTCGACGCGATGCAGACGCCCTACGTGCGCCCGCAGGAGAACGGGGCACGGGCGGACGTGCGCTGGGCCGAGACCGGGGGCCTGCGCATCGAAGGCTCGCCGAACTTCTTCTTCACCGCCCGCCGCTGGACGACAGAACACCTGGACGCGGCCGACCACCTCACGGACCTCGTCCCCGGCAACACGGTCTGGCTGAACCTGGACCACGCCCACCAGGGCATCGGCTCCCAGTCCTGCGGCCCGGGCCCACTGCCGCCCTACCGCCTGACACCGAACCCGGCGGAGTTCGCCTTCAGGTTCCGCCCGTGCTGACCTCGGCCCACACCGTCTTGCCGGGCGCGTGTGGTTCATGAGGCGGAGGGTACTGGGCAGGGCGTCATGGGCGTCGCTGTGAGGGAGACCGGGCCGTGGGACCAGCGCATATTTCTCGGCACGAGCGGGGCCCGCGCGCAGGTGTTTCGCCCGGTTGTCATGATGGAGGGGTGAACTTCCGGTCGATTTATGCTCATGGTTTCGCTCGTGTGGCCGCATGCACCGGCCAGACCTTCATCGCGGATCCGCCCGCCAACGCCGAGGCGATCCTGCGCCAGGGGCGCAGATGTGCCGAGGAGGGGGTGGCGGTCGCCGTCTTCCCCGAGCTGGGGCTCACCGGGTACTCCATCGAGGACCTGTTCTTGCAGGACGCTGTCCTCGATGACGTGGAGCGGGCGCTCGCCAGGGTCGTGGAGGGGTCGGCCGATCTGCTGACCGTGCTCGTCGTCGGGGCGCCGCTGCGGCACCGGGGGCGCGTCTACAACTGTGCCGTCGTCGTGCACAAGGGACGGATCCTCGGCGTCGCGCCCAAGTCGTACCTGCCGAACTACCGGGAGTTCTACGAGCGCCGCCAGCTCGCCCCCGGTGACGACATCCGCGGGGCGACGATCCGGGTCGGCGGGGAGGACGTGCCGTTCGGTGTCGATCTGCTGTTCGCCGCCGAGGACGTGCCGGGGCTCGTCGTGCACGTGGAGATCTGCGAGGACATGTGGGTGCCGGTGCCGCCGGCCGCCGAGGCGGCGCTCGCCGGGGCGACCGTGATCCTCAATCTGTCCGGCAGCCCCATCACCGTCGGCCGCGCCGATGACCGCAAGATGCTGTGCAGTGCCGCGTCGTCCCGGTATCTGTCCGCCTACGTCTATGCCGCCGCCGGGCTCGGTGAGTCCACCACCGATCTGTCCTGGGACGGACAGACGATGATCTACGAGAACGGGGCGCTCTGCGCCGAGACCGAGCGGTTCCCCGACGGGGACCGCGCCTCGATCGCCGACGTCGACCTGGACCTGCTGCGCCAGGAGCGGCAGCGCATGGGCACCTTTGACGAGAACCGGCGTACTCATGCCGCCCGAACCGCTGATTTTCGTACCGTCTCCTTCCGGCTCGATCCGCCGGTCGAGAAGGATCTCGGGCTCTGCCGGCGCGTCGAGCGGTACCCGTTCGTGCCGGCCAACGCGGAGCGGCTCGCCCAGGACTGCTACGAGGCGTACAACATCCAGGTCGCCGGGTTGCAGCAGCGGCTCGGTGCCATCGGTGACCCGAAGGTCGTCATCGGGGTGTCCGGGGGGCTCGATTCCACGCACGCCCTGATCGTGGCCGCTCGCGCCATGGACCGCGCCGGGCGGCCCCGCAGCGACATCCTCGCCTTCACCATGCCGGGCTTCGCCACCGGTGACCACACCAAGAGCAACGCGCACAAGCTGATGGAGGCGCTCGGTGTCACCGCCGCCGAGCTGGACATCACGGACACCGCGCGGCTGATGCTGAAGGAGATGGACCATCCCTTCAGCTCCGGTGAGCCGGTGTACGACGTCACCTTCGAGAACGTGCAGGCCGGTCTGCGCACCGACTACCTCTTCCGCCTCGCCAACCAGCGCGGCGGCATCGTCCTCGGCACCGGCGACCTCTCCGAGCTGGCGCTCGGCTGGTGCACGTACGGCGTCGGCGACCAGATGAGCCACTACAACGTCAACGGCGGCGTGCCGAAGACGCTGATCCAGCACCTCATCCGGTGGGTCGTCAGCAGTGATCTGTTCGGGGAGGAGGCCGGGAAGATCCTGACCGCGATCCTCGACACCGAGATCAGCCCCGAGCTGGTCCCCGGCGAGGAGCTCCAGTCGACGGAGTCGAAGATCGGCCCGTACGCGCTGCACGACTTCACCCTCTTCTACGTGCTCCGCCACGGCTTCCGGCCCTCGAAGATCGCGTTCCTGGCCTGGCACGCCTGGCGCGACAAGGACGCGGGCGAGTGGCCGCCCGGCTTCCCCGAGTCGGACCGGGGCTCCTACGACCTGGCGGAGATCCGGCACTGGCTGGAGTACTTCTGCAAGCGGTTCTTCGGGTTCGCCCAGTTCAAGCGGTCCGCGATGCCGAACGGGCCGAAGGTCTCCGCCGGTGGTTCGCTCTCGCCGCGCGGTGATTGGCGGGCGCCGTCCGACAGCAACGCCCACGCGTGGCTGCGGGACATCGAGCGGTGGGAGTGGCCCACCGACTGACGCGTCCCGCTCAGGCGGGCGCGGGCTCGTTGCGGAACGTGCGGCGGTACGCGCGCGGTGAGACTCCGATCGCCGCCTGCAAGTGCTGCCGCAGCGACGTGCCCGTGGCGAAGCCGACCTCGGCCGCGATGCGGTCGACGGGCAGGTCGGTGGTCTCCAGGAGGTGGCGGGCGCGGTGCACGCGTTGCTGAATCAGCCAGCGGCCGGGGCTCGTGCCCGTCTCCTCCTGGAAGCGGCGGGCGAACGTGCGCTGACTCATCCGGGCGTGCACCGCCAGGTCGCGCAGGGCCAGCGGCTGGTCGAGGCGCTCCAGGGCCCAGGCGCGGGTGGCGGCCGTGCCGGTCTCGCCCTCGTCGGGCACGGGCTGCTCGATGTACTGGGCCTGGCCGCCGTCGCGCCACGGCGGGACGACGCAGTGCCGGGCCACCCGGTTGGCGACCGCGCTGCCGTGGTCGGAGCGGACGACGTGGAGGCACGCGTCGACGCCGGACGCGGCGCCCGCCGAGGTCAGGACCGGGCCGTCGTCGATGAACAGGACGTCGGGGTTGAGGTCGACGTGCGGGAACAGGGTGCGGAAGTGGTCCGCGAGCGCCCAGTGCGTGGTGGCCGTGCGGCCTTCGAGGAGCCCGGCCGCCGCGAGGGTGAACGCGCCCGTGCAGATGGAGACGATCCGCGTACCGGGGCGGATGCGGGCCAGGGCCGCGCGCACCTCGTCCGGCAGGTCGGCGGAGAGCCGCCGCAGGTCGTAGGGCGGGACGACCACCGTGTCCGCGCTCTCCAGGGCCTCCGGGCCGTGCTCGACGGTGATCGTGAAGTCCGCGTCCGTGCGCACCGTGCGCTGCTCCGACGCCGCGCACGTCACCACCTCGTACGCGCCCGGCACCAGCGGGAAGACCCGGTTGGGGATGCCCAGCTCGAAGGGGTAGACCCCGTCGAGCGCGAGGGTGACGACGCGGTGCGGCCGGGCGGTCATCGGTATGTCGGAGCGCATGGCACGATGTTATCGGTTCATGGCAATCTTGCCATTGCCGAGGTCGGCGGCCGGGGGCAGGCTGGCCCCATGACCAGCAACGACACCACCACCGGCAAGCCCACGATGACCGCACTCACCCAGGACACCCTCGGCGACCCCGGCGTGCTGCGCGAGGCCGAGCTGCCCCGCCCCGAGGCCGGCGTCGGCCAGATCCTCGTCGCCGTGCACGCGGCCGGGCTCAACCCGACCGACTGGAAGCACCGCGAGTCCGGCCTCTTCCTCGGGACGCCGCCGTTCACGCTCGGCTGGGACGTGTCCGGCGTCGTCGAGGCGGTCGGCCTCGGCGTCTCCCTCTTCTCCCCCGGCGACGAGGTGATGGGCATGCTGCCCTACCCCTACGGCGCCGGTTCCCACGCCGCGTACGTGGCCGGGCCCGCCCGCGCCTTCGTGCCCAAGCCCGCCCAGCTCAGCCACGTGGAGGCGGGCGCGCTGCCGCTCGCCGCGCTGACCGCCTGGCAGGCGCTCGTCGACAACGCCCAAGTGCAGCCCGGACAGCGGGTGTTGATCCACGCGGCGGCCGGTGGCGTCGGGCACCTCGCGGTGCAGATCGCCAAGGCGCGCGGCGCCTACGTCATCGGCACGGCCAGCACCGCCAAGCACGACCTCGTGCGGGGTCTCGGCGCGGACGAGGTCATCGACTACCGCACCGCCGACTTCACGGCCGAGACCCGCGACATCGATGTCGTCCTCGACTCCCTGGGCGGCGAGAACTGCCTGCGCTCCCTGGAGGTCCTGAGGCCGGGCGGCATCCTCGTGTCGATCCTGCCCGAGAAGTGGAGCCAGGTCCCGGGCAGGGCCGCCGAGTTGGGTGTGCGGGCCACCTTCATGCTCGTCGAGCACGACCAGGCGGGCATGGCGGCGGTCGCGGCGCTCGCCGCCTCGGGGCAGTTGCGGGCGCACGTCGCGCAGACGTACACGCTCGCGGAGGCGGCCAAGGCGCACGCGGAGGGCGAGACGGGCCACGTCACGGGCAAGCTGGTGTTCGACATCCGGCCGTAGGGAGCCACCTCGTCCGGGAATTCCAGGAGGCCCCAAAAAAACTCAAGACACCTAGGAAGCGTGGACGGCCCGGGTGACCTCGGTGATCACGTCGGGGCCGATCCGGCAGCAGCCCCCGACGAGGCGCGCCCCGCCGGACCGCCACCGCTCCACCCGTCCGGGGCCGAACGTCGACCGTCCCGTCCAGCGGCGCGCCTCCGCGTCCCAGCTCTCGCCGCTGTTCGGGTAGACGACCACCGGTTTCCCGGTGACCCGCGCGGCGACCGCGACCGCGTGGTCGGCGTCCTGCGGGGCGCAGCAGTTCACGCCCACGGCCACGATCTCCTCCGCGTCGGCGGCGAGCGCGAACGCCTCCTCCAGCGGTTGCCCGGCGCGCGTCCGCCGCCCTTCCACGCTGTACGAGAGCCACGCCGGCACCCCGAGCCCGCGCACGGCCCGCAGGAGCGCCCGCGCCTCGTCCGTATCCGGGACCGTCTCCAGGGCGAACGCGTCCGGGCGGGCCGCCGCGAGGACCTCGAGCCGGGGGCGGTGGAACCGTTCGAGCTCGGCCACGGTCAGCCCGTACCGGCCCCGGTACTCGGAGCCGTCGGCGAGCATCGCCCCGTACGGGCCCGCCGACGCCGCCACCCACAGCGGCCGGTCCGCCCCGGCCTCGCGCGCCGCCCGACGGGCCAACTCCACGCTCAGCGCCATGAGTTCGGCCGCGCGCTCGCGCCCGATGCCGTGTGCGGCGAACCCCTCGAACGTGGCCTGGTAGCTCGCGGTGATGGCGACGTCCGCGCCCGCCTCGTAGTACGCGCGGTGCGCCGCGACGATCGCTTCGGGCTCCTGCGCGAGCAGCCGCGCCGACCACAGCGCGTCGCTCAGGTCGTGCCCGGCGGCCTCCAGCTGGTTGGAGAGGCCGCCGTCCAGGACGAGGGTCCGGCCGTCGGCGAGGGCCTGGCTGAGGTGCGTCATGCCTTCGAGCCTAAGACCCCGAGTGCCAAGACCTTGAGCGCAGGTCAGGGCAGGTGCGGCTCCCGCTCGCCCTGGTCCAGGCGGAACGGCGGGTAGACGTCCGTCATCAGGGACCCGTACGCGAGGACGCGGGCCGCGTAGCGGTGCAGGCCGACGTTGAGGTCGTACATGCCGCGCGGGTACAGGTTCGTGAAGAGCAGGGCGACACCCGCGTAGAGGGTGAGGAGGGCGGCCAGGCCGCCGCCGGTCGTGGAGCCGCCGACGAGCATGGACACCACGAGGTACTGCGGCACCACGAGCAGCCAGCCCTTGACGAGGACCAGGCCCCGCGAGAGCCGCTCCGGGTAGGCGATGTCGAGGCGCGCCGGGTACGTGGGCACGGCGGCGAGCGTGAACGGCGGGTAGCGGTCGGTGCCGAGGCTCCCGTAGGCGTAGTAGGAGACGCGCCAGGTCCAGCGCAGCACCCCGAGGTTGAAGTCGAACAGCACCCGCGGGTAGCGGGCCGTGAACAGGATCGCGAACCAGGCGATCACCTCCACGACGACGAAGGCCACGAGGAGGGCGGCGAGGACCAGGTAGTGCGGGAGCGCGAGCAGCCACTTCACCAGCCAGAGCCAGCGCGAGAGCACCGGCTCGTAGTCGGCCTCCAGGGTGACGGGGCTCGCCGGGTGCACGCTCTCGGCGGTCGCCGTTGCGGTGGACATGTCTCCGCTGTACGACCGCCGGATGCGGTGCACAAGGAGACGCGGGGCGTCCGTTTCGTACAAGACCGGGTGGCGTACGGGTGCCTACGGTGCGGGCATGACCGACAGCATCGTCGTCCGTATGGACGCCATCGGAATCGCCACCAGTGATCTGGCGGCCTCGCTCGCCTTCTACCGGCTCCTGGGGCTGACGTTCCCCGAGGGGGCGGAGGAGCTGCCGCACGTGGAGACCGAGCTGCCCGGCGGCATCAGGCTCATGTTCGACCCGGAGGAGCCGGGAAAAACTGTCGCCGGGCGCGGCCGGGGGCGGATCTCGCTCGCCTTCCACTGCGGGGACGCGGCCGGGGTCGACGCCACGTACGCGCTGCTCACCGACGCGGGCCGGCACGGCGAGGCCAAGCCGTGGGACGCGGTCTGGGGGCAGCGGTACGCGATCGTGCTCGACCCGGACGGGAACGAGACGCACCTGTTCGCCTGAGGTCAGACCAGGTGCCGGAGCGTCCGGCCGGTCAAGTTCCGCACGTCGCGCGCGAGATGCGCCTGGTCCGTGTATCCGGCGCGGGCCGCCGTCTCCGCGAACGGGGTGCCCGCGCGGGCCAGCGCGAGAGCGCGTTGCAGGCGCAGCACGCGGGCCAGCGTCTTGGGCCCGTAGCCGAACGCGGCCAGGGAGCGGCGGTGCAGGCGGCGGGAGGTGAGCCCCGCCGCCTCGGCCGTCTCCGTGACGGTGCGGCCCTCGGCGAGGGCGGCGACGACCCCGGCGAGGAGCGGGTCCGGCGGTCCTGCGGTGGCCGCGAGGCGGACGGCGGCGCGTTCCAGTGCGGCGGCCGGGTCGGGGGCGCCGTCGATCCGTTCGGTGAGGCGGCGGGCGTCGGCACCCCGCCACACGTCCGCCAGCTCGGCGCGAGTGTCGGTCAGTTCGTGGGCCGGTACGCCGAGGTAGCCGGGGGCCGTGCCGGGGGCGAACCGGATGCCCGCGTAGCGGCGGCCCGCGCCGCCCGCCGAGACGTACGCGCGCGTGTCGGGACCGGCGACGAACAGCCGGCCCTCGCTCCAGATCAGGTCCATGCACCCGTCGGGCAGGACGGGATGGGCGTCGCCCCCGGGATCGGCGGTGCGCGTCCACAGCACCGCGCCGGGGACGCGGCTCGCCCACTCCTCGTACGCGCCGCTCATGACCGGTGCTCCCGCGGGCCGACGCGCGCGGGGCGGTCGCCGGGCGGGCCTTCCAGGAGCCCCGCGAGTACGTTCACGACGCCAGCGTAGACGGACGCGTACGGGGGTGAGCCGCTCGCGGATGCCGGATCTCGCCCGGAAGGAGGCGCCCCGGCGTCAGTCGTCCTCGTTCTCCGGCTCGTGCGGCGCGTCCCCCTGGCGGCGCGCATGCGTGCGCAGGCGGGACGTCACGTCCTCCGGGGGCAGGAACTTCGACCAGCGTTCGGGGAACTCCGACGGCATGTCGGGGTCGCCCAGGCCGTCGTCGGCGCCGTCGATGTCGTCCAGTTCGTCGGGGTCGTCCGGGTAGCCGGAGCGGGCGGCGGCGCGGGCCAGGTAGTGGGCGGCGGTCGCGGTGCGGACCCGCTCGTTGGCGGCGCGCGCCGCGGCCGTCGCGACCGAGGGCCAGACCCGGTCGATCGCGGCGTTGACCGCGGCGCCGACGAGGACCGCGAACGCGGAGACGCCGATCCACAGCAGGACCGCGACGGGCGCGGCGAGGGAGCCGTAGATCGTGGGGCCCTCGATGGTGTTGGTGAGGTAGAGGCGGAGCAGGAAGCTGCCCGGAACCCACATCGCGAGGGCGGTCAGCGCGCCGGGGACGTCCTCGATCCACGGGGAGCGGACGGGCACTGACACGTGGTACAGGGTGGTCAGGAACGCCACCGACAGGACGAGGACCACCGGCCAGTAGAGGATCTGGACGACCGTCTCCGACCAGGGGACGAGGCCGATCACCGCGTCCGGCCCCGCGATCATCAGCGGCAGCGCCACCGAGCCGACGACGAGCCCGATGAGGAAGAGCAGGAAGGCGAGGAGGCGGGTCTTGACGATGCCGCGGACCCCGTCGAGCCCGTACATCACGGTGACCGTGTCGACGAACGTGGAGACCGCCCGCGACCCCGACCACAGGGAGATGAGGAAGCCGATGGAGATGACGTCGGGCCGGCCGCCCTTGATGACGTCGTCCAGGATCGGCTGGGCGATCTCCTTGACGCCCTGGTCGGTGAGGACCGTGCGGGACGCCTCCAGGATGTTGTCCCGGACGCCCGCGATCGTGTCGGCGCCGGTCCAGGCGTCGACGTAGGCGAGCAGGCCGACGAGGGACAGCAGCAGCGGCGGGACGGAGAGCAGCGTGAAGAACGCCGCCTCGGCGGCGAGGCCGAGGATGCGGTACTCCATGCACGAGTTGACGGTGTCCTTCAGCAACAGCCAGGCGGTCCGGCGCTTGGAGACGTTCTCGTAGAGAACGCGGGCCCGGTGGAGACGGCCGGACGGCGGTGGGGAGGGTTCACTTGCTGGCTGCACGTCCTAAAGGTATCCGCCACGGGCCGGTGTACCCATCCCCCGGGCCCCCGGCCTGCACGTTCCCGCGCCCCGGCCCGGGGTAGGTTCGCAGGCATGTCGGGCAGCACGCACACCGTGACCAATCAGCCCCCGCCGCTCGCGGGGTACGACGTCTTCGCCGCCGACCGGGTGCTCGGGGAGGGGCTCGAACGGCATCTGGACCCGGAGGTCCTTGCCGAGGCCCGCGCGGACCTCACCGTGCTGGGCCGTGCGGCCGGGTCCTCGCAGGCGCAGGAGTGGGGGCGGCTCGCCAACGCGTACCCGCCCGTCCTGCGCACCCACGACCGCTTCGGCCACCGGGTCGACGAGGTCGAGTTCCATCCGTCCTGGCACCGGCTGCTCGGCAAGGGCGTCTCGGCGGGGCTCACCGCGGCCTGGAACCGGCCCGGTGGCCATGTGCGGCGCGCCGCCGCGTTTCTCGTGTGGTCGCAGGTCGAGGCCGGGCACCTATGCCCGCTGTCCATGACGCACGCCGCCGTGCCCGCCCTGCGCGCGCAGCCCGAACTCGCCGCGGAGTGGGAGCCGCGGCTGACCTCGACCGTCTACGACATGGAGCTGCGGCCCGCGGACCAGAAACCCGGCGCCCTGTTCGGCATGGCGATGACGGAGAAGCAGGGCGGCAGCGACGTACGGGCCGGCACGACGCGCGCCACGCCGCTCGCCGAGGACGGGGCGTACACGCTCACCGGGCACAAGTGGTTCTGTTCGGCGCCCATGTCGGACGGGTTCCTCGTGCTCGCCCAGGCCGGTGCCGGGCTCACCTGCTTCCTCGTGCCACGCGTCCTCCCGGACGGGGCGCGCAACCCCTTCGCGATCCAGCGCCTCAAGGACAAGCTGGGCAACCGCTCGAACGCGTCGGCCGAGGTCGAGTTCGACGGGACGTGGGCGCGGCGCGTCGGGGAGGAGGGGCGCGGGGTCCGCACGATCATAGGCATGGTCGCGGCGACCCGGCTCGACTGCGTCCTGAGCGCCGCCTCGCTGATGCGGCAGGCGGTGGCGCAGGCCGTCCACCACTGCACGTACCGGGAGGCGTTCGGCGGAAGGCTCGTCGACAAGCCGCTGATGCGCAACGTCCTCGCCGATCTGGCCCTGGAGTCGGAGGCCGCGACGACCCTCGCGCTGCGCCTCGCGGCGGCGTACGACCGTGCGGAGGACGGCGACGAGCGGGAGCGGGCGTTCCTGCGGCTCGCGGTGCCCGCCGCCAAGTACTGGGTGACGAAGCGCTGTACGCCGATGGTCGCGGAGGCCCTTGAGTGCCTCGGCGGCAACGGGTACGTGGAGGAGTCGGGGATGCCGCGCCTGCTGCGCGAGGCGCCGGTGAACTCGCTGTGGGAGGGGTCGGGCAACATCCAGGCCCTCGACGTGCTGCGGGCGCTCCAGCGTGAACCCGCCGCGTTCAACGCGTTCCTGATGGAGGTGGGCCGGGCGCGCGGCGCCGACCACCGCCTGGACACCGCCGTGAAGGACCTGCTGACCGAACTCGGCGACCTGGACGGCATCGAGGCGCGGGCCCGCCGGCTCGTGGAGCGGATCGCGCTGGTGCTCCAGGGCTCGCTGCTCGTGCGGTACGCGCCGCCCGAGGTCGCGGACGCCTTCTGCGCGGCGCGGCTCGGCGGGGACGGCGGCGCGGCGTTCGGCACGCTGCCGCACACCCTGGCGCTGGAGGAGATCGTGGAGCGGGCCCGCCCGGTGCACTGACGCGGACCGGGACATCCCGGTGGAGGAAGTGACGCGGGGATGGTGCTGCGCCGACACGGCACCATCCCCGCAACAAGCCCATGAGGAGCTTGAACGCCACCGAGGCGGCGTTGGTGCCAGTTTCAAACACCGTACGGCTGTTCGCCAGAGTTGCAGGGGGTTGCAACGTTGCGACAAGTGCCGCGCCGGACCCGCCCGGCGGTGCACGATAGGGGGTAACGCTCCGCATACCGAGGTGCACGCATGAACAAGGACGCGACGACGATCGACCTGGCGCGGCTGACCGCGATGGACGCGGCGCTCGCGTCCCGCCTGCTCAAGGGCGTGCGGAAGGCGATGCTCGCCGGCGAGCGGCCGCCCGTCCTGCCCAGACCGGAGATCGGCGAGTCCTGGCGGCGGATGCTGCGCGGCGGCGTCGACCCGGACCGCGACGTCCGCCTCGGCCTCCTGACCGTCGACGAGCTGGAGGAGCGGCGCCAGTCCTCGCCGCTCCTGCCGGTCCTGCCGGTGCTGCGCGAGGCGCTGGTGTCGGTGGCCGACGCCGCGCAGCACATCATGGTGGTCAGCGACGTCGACGGCCGGATCCTGTGGCGCGAGGGCCATCCGGGGGTGCTGCGCAAGGGCGACCGGCTCGGCTTCGAGGTGGGCGCGCTGTGGGCCGAGGACATCGTCGGGACCAACGGGGTGGGCACGCCGCTGGTGACCGGGCGGCCCGTCCAGGTGTTCTCCGCCGAGCACTTCGTGGGCTCGCACGACTCGTGGACCTGCGCGGGCGCGCCCGTCACCGACCCGCGCGACGGCCGGCTGCTCGGCGTGGTCGACGTCAGCGGCCCGCTGGAGACGATGCATCCGGCGACCCTGTCCTGGGTGCGGTCGGTGGCGCAGCTCGCCGAGGCCCGCCTGCGCGAACAGCACATGGGAGCGCTCGCACGCCTGCGGGCCGTGGCGGCGCCGGTGCTCGCCCGGATCGACGGCCGGGCCCTCGCGGTCGACGGCAACGGATGGACGGCGGCGGTCACCGGGATTCCGCCGACGGACCGGGTGGCGCTGCCGAAGTCCCTCACGGAGGGCCGCTGCTGGATCCCCGCGCTCGGCACGTGCCGGGCGGCGCCGCTGCCCGGCGGCTGGCTGCTCATGGTGGACGACGCCCCGGAGCCGCTCGGCGCGACCCGCATCCTCCTCGACCTGAGCCGGAAGCGCCGGTGGACGGTGGCGGTGGCCGGACCCGCCGGTTCCTGGACGCACGAACTGAGCCCGCGCCACGCCGAGTTGCTCTACCTGCTGGCCCACCACCGGGCGGGGCGCAGCGCGTCGGGTCTGGCCGAGGACCTGTTCGGGGACCCGGCGCGGACGGTGACGGTGCGCGCCGAGATGTCCCGGGTGCGGCGCTACCTGGGCGGGCTCCTGGCGCACCGCCCGTACCGCTTCCTGGAGGACACGGAGGTCGAGGTGGTGCTGCCGGACGACCCGCTGGACCTGTTGCCGCACTCGACGGCCCCGGCGGTGCGCAGGGCCCGGACACCCGCGCACTGACACCGGGAAGCGCTGTGGTGCCATGGGCCGCATGAGCAACAGCACGGTCACCGTCACCACCTGGTCCCTCGAACAGACCTCGCCGTCCGATCTGCGGCCCGCCGCCCCGCCGGAGGGCGGCGGTGTCCGGATCGTGCGCGCGGAGGTGCCCTCCCCCGAGTTCAGCCGCTTCCTGTACGCGTCGGTGGGCGGCGACATCCGGTGGACCGACCGGCTCGGCTGGTCGTACGCGCGGTGGGAGGAGGAGCTGGCGCGGCCGGGCACGGAGACGTGGGTCGCCTACGACAGGGGGACGCCGGCCGGGTACGTCGAGCTGGCCGCGCGGGACGGCGGGGTCGTGGAGATCGTCTACTTCGGGCTGATCCCGGCGTTCCGGGGGCGGCGCATCGGCGGCCATCTGCTGTCGGAGGGCGTCGCGCGCGCCTGGGACCTGGCCGGGCGGTGGCCGGAGCTGCCGCCGACGAAGCGGGTGTGGCTCCACACGTGCAGCCTCGACGGGGAGCACGCGATGGCCAACTATCAGCGGCGGGGCTTCCGTCTGTTCCGCACGGAGACCGGCGAGGAGCCGGACGTGGCCGCTCCGGGCCCGTGGCCGGGGGCGTTCCCCGCCGTCTGACCACACGGAATGTGACCGACGCCACCATCGTCCAGCATGTGGGACATACGCGTCCATATGGCGGACGATGGTGGACCGGGCCCAAAGTCCCATGACACGCTTCCGTCATGTCTACTGCTGGAACCGCCTTGGTGAGTCGACGCCACGTCGACTACGGCCGCATGTCCAGCGCCATCTGTCCGGCGCGCTGAGAGAACCAGCACCGCCGACTTCCCGCTCCACCTGATGCCCCAGCGCACCGCCGCGCCCTAGCGCGAAGTGTGCCGGTCAGAGCCGCACTGAGCCTGCCTGAAGGACGTTTACCCATGGCTGCCAACCCTGAGAAGCCCGCTGCCGCCGCGCCCCGCCGCAAGGTGAGCCGTCACCGCGGCGAGGGCCAGTGGGCCGTAGGCCACTTCACGCCGCTCAACGGCAATGAGCAGTTCAAGAAGGACGACGACGGTCTCAATGTGCGGACACGCATTGAGACGATCTACTCCAAGCGCGGCTTCGCCTCCATCGACCCCAACGATCTGCGCGGACGTATGCGCTGGTGGGGCCTGTACACCCAGCGCCGCCCCGGGATCGACGGCGGCAAGACGGCCGTCCTGGAGCCGGAGGAGCTGGACGACGAGTACTTCATGCTGCGCGTGCGCATCGACGGCGGGCGCCTGACCACCCGGCAGCTCCGGGTCATCGGCGAGATCTCGCAGGAGTTCGCGCGCGGCACCGCCGACATCACCGACCGGCAGAACGTGCAGTACCACTGGATCCGGATCGAGGACGTGCCCGAGATCTGGAACCGCCTGGAGGCCGTCGGCCTGTCGACCGTCACGGCCTGCGGCGACACCCCGCGTGTCATGATCGGGTCACCGGTCGCGGGCATCGCCGAGGACGAGATCATCGACGCCACGCCCGCCCTGGAGGAGATCAAGCGCCGCGTCCTGAACAACCCGGCGTACTCGAACCTGCCGCGCAAGTTCAAGACGGCCATCTCGGGCTCGCCGCTCCTGGACGTGGTGCACGAGATCAACGACGTCTCCTTCGTCGGCGTCGTCCACCCCGAGCACGGCCCCGGCTTCGACCTGTGGGTCGGCGGCGGCCTCTCCACCAACCCGAAGCTGGGCGTGCGGCTCGGCGCCTGGGTGCCGATCGAGGACGTGCCGGACGTGTACGAGGGCGTCATCTCGATCTTCCGCGACTACGGCTACCGCCGTCTGCGCACCCGTGCCCGCCTGAAGTTCCTCGTCGCCGACTGGGGCGCGGAGAAGTTCCGCCAGGTCCTTCAGGACGAGTACCTCGGCGGCCGCAAGCTCATCGACGGGCCCGCCCCCGCGCAGCCCTCCTCGCAGTGGCGCGACCACATCGGCGTCCACCGGCAGAAGGACGGCCGCTTCTACGTGGGCTTCGCCCCGCGCGTCGGCCGCGTCGACGGCGCCACGCTCACCAAGATCGCCGATCTGGCGGAGGCGCACGGCTCGGGCCGCGTCCACACCACCGTCGAGCAGAAGATGATCGTCCTCGACGTCGAGCAGGACCGGGTCGAATCGCTGATGGAGGGGCTGGAGGCGCTCGATCTGACCGCCCGCCCGTCCACGTTCCGGCGCGGCACGATGGCCTGCACCGGCATCGAGTTCTGCAAGCTCGCCATCGTCGAGACCAAGCAGCGCGGCGCCACCCTCATCGACGAACTGGAGCGCCGCCTCCCCGAGTTCGACGAGCCGCTCACCATCAACCTCAACGGCTGCCCGAACGCCTGCGCCCGTATCCAGGTCGCGGACATCGGTCTCAAGGGCCAGCTCATGCTCGACGCGAACGGCGAGCAGGTCGAGGGCTACCAGGTGCACCTCGGCGGCGCCCTCGGCCTGGAGGCCGGGTTCGGCCGCAAGGTCCGCGGCCTGAAGGTCACCGCGGCCGAGCTGCCGGACTACATCGAGCGGGTCCTCAAGCGCTTCCAGGCGGAGCGCGAGGAGGGCGAGCGGTTCGCCGCCTGGACGACCCGCGCCTCCGAGGAGGCCCTGTCGTGAGCGAGCGCGCCGCCCCCTTCTACTGCCCCTACTGCGGCGACGAGGACCTCCGGCCGAGCGAGGCCGCCGAGGGAAAGCACGGCGCCTGGGAATGCGGGGCATGCAACCGGGCCTTCCAGTTGAAGTTCCTCGGGCTCCTGGCCCAGGGACTGCGACGCAACGACGGCGGGAGGGAACAGATATGACGACGGCTCAGGTCCCCACGGACACGGCCGGGCTGAAGGCGCTCGCCGAGCGGGCCGGGCGCGACCTGGAGGACGCATCCGCCCTGGAGATCCTCCAGTGGGCGGCCGACACCTTCGGCCGGAAGTTCTGCGTGACCTCGTCCATGGAGGACGCGGTCGTCGCCCACCTCGCCTCCCGCGCCCTGCCCGGCGTCGACGTCGTCTTCCTCGACACCGGCTACCACTTCGAGGAGACCATCGGCACCCGCGACGCCGTCGAGGCCGTGATGGACGTCAACGTCATCACGCTCACGCCCCGGCAGACCGTCGCCGAGCAGGACGCCGAGTTCGGCCCGAGGCTGCACGACCGCGACCCCGACCTGTGCTGCGCGATGCGCAAGGTCAAGCCCCTGGAGGAAGGGCTGACCAAGTACGCCGCCTGGGCGACGGGGCTGCGCCGCGACGAGTCCCCGACCCGCGCGAACACGCCCGTCGTCGCCTGGGACGAGAAGCGGCAGAAGGTCAAGATCTCCCCCATCGCCCGCTGGACGCAGGACGACGTGGACGCCTACGTGGCCGAGCACGGCGTACTCACCAACCCGCTCCTGATGGACGGCTACGGCTCCGTGGGCTGCGCCCCGTGCACCCGCCGCCTCCTGGAGGGCGAGGACGCCCGCGCCGGACGCTGGGCGGGCCGGGCCAAGACCGAGTGCGGCATCCATGGCTGAGGCGACGAACCCCCCGGCCGGGGCGAGCGAGACCCCGCAGCACACAGAGACCTTGGAGAAACACGTGACCGGAGCCACGATCTGGCTCACGGGTCTGCCGAGCGCCGGCAAGACCACCATCGCCAATGAGCTGGCGAGGACGCTGCGCGCCGAGGGGCACCGGGTCGAGGTCCTCGACGGGGACGAGATCCGCGAGTTCCTCTCGGCGGGCCTCGGCTTCAGCCGCGAGGACCGCCACACCAACGTGCAGCGCATCGGTTTCCTCGCCGAACTCCTCGCCCGCAACGGCGTGCTGACGCTCGTCCCGGTGATCGCCCCCTACGCCGACAGCCGCGAGGCGGTGCGCAAGCGCCACCAGGCGGGCGGCACCGCCTACCTGGAGGTGCACGTCGCCACCCCCGTGGAGGTCTGCTCCGAGCGGGACGTGAAGGGGCTCTACGCCAAGCAGGCCGCGGGCGAGATCTCCGGGCTCACCGGGGTCGACGACCCGTACGAGGCGCCCGACTCGCCCGACCTGCGCATCGAGTCGCACCAGCAGAGCGTGCAGGAGTCCGCCGCCGCGCTCCGCGCGCTGCTCACCGAAAGGGGTCTCGCCGCATGACGACCGTAGTGACCGTCTCCGAGGAGACCGACAGCCCGTACGCCCTCAGCCACCTGGACGCCCTGGAGTCCGAGGCGGTGCACATCTTCCGCGAGGTGGCGGGCGAGTTCGAGCGGCCGGTGATCCTCTTCTCCGGCGGCAAGGACTCGATCGTCATGCTGCACCTGGCGCTGAAGGCGTTCGCCCCGGCGGCGATCCCCTTCTCGCTCCTGCACGTCGACACCGGGCACAACTTCCCCGAGGTCCTTGCATACCGCGACCGTGTCGTGGCCGAGCACGGCCTTCGCCTGCACGTCGCCTCCGTGCAGGACTACATCGACCGCGGTGTCCTCAAGGAGCGCCCGGACGGCACCCGCAACCCGCTCCAGACGCTCCCGCTGACGGAGAAGATCCAGGCGGAACGGTTCGACGCGGTGTTCGGCGGCGGCCGCCGCGACGAGGAGAAGGCCCGCGCCAAGGAGCGCGTGTTCTCCCTGCGCGACGAGTTCTCGCAGTGGGACCCGCGCCGCCAGCGCCCCGAGCTGTGGCAGCTCTACAACGGCCGCCACGCGCCCGGCGAGCACGTCCGCGTCTTCCCGCTGTCCAACTGGACCGAGCTGGACGTGTGGCAGTACATCGCCCGCGAGAACATCGAGCTGCCCGAGATCTACTACGCCCACGAGCGCCCGGTCTTCAAACGCAACGGCATGTGGCTGACGGCCGGCGAGTGGGGCGGCCCGAAGGAGAGCGAGAGCGTCGAGACGCGGCTCGTGCGCTACCGGACCGTCGGCGACATGTCCTGCACCGGCGCCGTCGACTCCGACGCGACGACCATCGAGAAGGTCATCGCCGAGATCGCCGTCTCCCGCCTCACCGAGCGGGGCGCCACCCGCGCCGACGACAAGATGTCCGAGGCCGCGATGGAAGACCGCAAGCGCGAGGGGTACTTCTAACCATGAGCACGTCCACTGCTGCCGAAGAGCTGGCGGGCCTGTCGGCCACGACCCTGCTGCGGTTCGCCACCGCCGGCTCCGTCGACGACGGCAAGTCCACCCTCGTGGGCCGCCTCCTGCACGACTCCAAGTCGGTCCTCACCGACCAGCTGGAGGCCGTCGAGCACGCCTCGCGCTCGCGCGGCGCCGCCGAGCCGGACCTCGCGCTGCTCACCGACGGCCTGCGCGCCGAGCGCGAGCAGGGCATCACCATCGACGTGGCGTACCGCTACTTCGCGACGCCCCGGCGCCGGTTCATCCTGGCCGACACCCCCGGCCACGTGCAGTACACCCGGAACATGGTGACCGGCGCCTCCACCGCCGACCTCGCCGTCGTCCTGGTCGACGCGCGCAACGGCGTCATCGAGCAGACCCGCCGCCACGCCGCCGTCGCCGCGCTCCTGCGCGTCCCGCACGTCGTCCTCGCCGTCAACAAGATGGACCTCGTCGACTACAAGGAGAGCGTCTTCGCGGCCATCGCCGAGGAGTTCACCGCGTACGCGGCGGGCCTCGGCGTCCCGGAGATCACCGCCATCCCGATCTCGGCGCTCGCCGGGGACAACGTGGTGGAGCCCTCCGCGCACATGGACTGGTACCCCGGCCCGACCGTCCTGGAGCACCTGGAGACGGTGCCGGTCAGCCACGACCTCACCAGCTGCCACGCGCGCCTGCCCGTGCAGTACGTGATCCGCCCGCAGACGCCCGAGCACCCCGACTACCGCGGCTACGCGGGCCAGATCGCCGCGGGCACGTTCCGCGTCGGCGAGTCCGTGACCGTACTGCCGTCCGGGCGCACGTCGAGGATCGCCGGGATCGACCTGCTCGGCCAGAAGGTCGACGTCGCGTGGACGCCGCAGTCCGTCACCGTCCTCCTGGAGGACGACATCGACATCTCGCGCGGCGACCTGATCGTGCCGAGCGACGACGCGCCCGCCACCTCGCAGGACATCGAGGCGACCGTCTGCCACGTCGCGGACACACCGCTCGCCGTCGGCCAGCGGGTGCTGCTCAAGCACACCACCCGCACGGTCAAGGCGATCGTCAAGGAGATCCCGTCGCGGCTCACGCTCGACGACCTCTCCCAGCACCCCGAGCCGGGGCAGCTCGTCGCCAACGACATCGGCCGCGTCAAGGTGCGCACCGCCGAGCCGCTCGCGCTCGACGACTACGCCGACTCCCGGCGCACGGGCTCCTTCCTGCTGATCGACCCGGCGGACGGGACGACGCTGGCCGCGGGCATGGCCGGCGAGTCCTTCGCCACCGCCGAGAAGCCGGCCGCGGACGCCGCCGACGCCGGCGCCGACGAGGACGGCTGGGACTTCTGACATGACCCTCTTCGACTACTACGGCACGTTCGCCAAGGAGGGCGGCCGTGTCGGCAGCGGCGCCCTCGGCAGCGGACAGGGCGGGGTCGGGCGATGTGCGTGCTGACGTACGCGCACTGCCCGCGCGCCCTCGCCCCCCACGCCGTTCGTCGAAGACGTAGACCTGCCGACCTCCCGGCCACGCCCTGAGCGCGTGACCGCCGGGCCAACGAGAGGAACACCTCCCGTGCCTGCCAACCGATCGACCCTCAAGCGCCGCGGCCTCGTCGCCGTCGCCGCGCTCCCGCTCCTCGCGCTCACCGCGACGGCCTGCGGCTACGGCTCGGACAGCGACGACAAGTCCAAGGAGAACGTCTCCGCCAAGGGCGAGGCGCTCTCCGCGGACACCGTCAAGATCGGCTACTTCGGGAACCTGACCCACGGCACCGCCCTCGTCGGCAAGCAGAAGGGCTTCTTCCAGAAGGAGCTCAAGGGCACGCAGGCGAAGTACCAGATCTTCAACGCCGGGCCCTCCGAGATCGAGGCGCTGAACTCCGGCTCCATCGACATCGGCTGGATCGGCCCCTCGCCGTCGATCAACGGCTACACCAAGTCGAAGAGCAAGTCGCTGCGCATCGTCTCCGGTTCGGCCTCCGGCGGCGTCAAGCTCGTCGTGAACCCGAAGAAGATCAAGACCCTGGACGACGTCAAGGGCAAGAAGATCGCCACCCCGCAGCTCGGCAACACCCAGGACGTCGCGCTCCTGAACTGGATCGCCGAGAAGGGCTGGAAGGTCGACGCCAACTCCGGCAAGGGCGACGTGTCCGTGGTCCGCACGGACAACAAGATCACCCCGGACGCCTACAAGTCCGGCTCCATCGACGGCGCCTGGGTGCCCGAGCCGACCGCGTCGAAGCTGGTCGCCGAGGGCGCCAAGGTGCTGCTCGACGAGGCGGACCTGTGGCCCGGCAAGAAGTTCGTGATCACGAACGTCATCGTGTCGCAGAAGTTCCTCAAGGCGCACCCGGACGTGGTCGAGGCCGTGCTGCGCGGCTCCGTGAAGACCAACGCGTGGATCAAGGCCAACCCCGACGAGGCGAAGGCCGTCGCCAACAAGGAGCTGGAGTCGGCCTCCGGCAAGGCGCTGCCCGCCAAGGTGCTCGACCCGGCGTGGAAGTCGATCGAGTTCACCGACGACCCGCTGGCCTCGACCCTCGACTCCGAGGCGGACCACGCGGTCAAGGCGGGTCTCCTGGACAAGCCCGACCTGGCCGGGATCTACGACCTGAAGCCGCTCAACAAGGTCCTCGCGGCCGAGGGCGGCGCCAAGGTCGACGACGCCGGTCTCGGCGTCAAGTAGCGCGCGAGTCCGCCGAGTTATACAGATCCCAGGAGGTGACGACCATGGCGACGACTCTCGCCAAGGCGGGTGACCCCGCCGCCCCGACGGGCGGCCGGGCGGCCCGGATCGAGCACGTCTCGAAGTCCTTCGCCACACCGGCGGGCCCCCAGCTCGTCCTGGACGACATCACGCTCGATGTCGCGCCGGGCGAGTTCGTCACGCTCCTGGGGGCCTCGGGGTGCGGCAAGTCGACGCTGCTCAATCTGGTGGCCGGGCTCGACCGGCCGTCCGCGGGCACCATCGCGACGGACGGGCGGCCCGCCCTGATGTTCCAGGAGCACGCCCTGTTCCCGTGGCTGACCGCGGGCAAGAACATCGAGCTCGCCCTGAAGCTGCGGGGCGTGGCGAAGAACGAACGGCGCACCCGCGCCGAGGAGCTGCTCGAACTGGTCCGGCTCCAGGACGCGTACGGCAAGCGCGTGCACGAGCTGTCCGGCGGCATGCGCCAGCGGGTCGCGCTCGCGCGGGCCCTCGCGCAGGACGCCGGGCTGCTGTTGATGGACGAGCCGTTCGCGGCGCTCGACGCGATCACGCGGGACGTGCTGCACGGCGAGCTGACCCGCATCTGGCGGGAGACGAACGTCTCCATCCTGTTCGTCACGCACAACGTGCGCGAGGCGGTGCGACTGGCGGAGCGCGTCGTGCTGCTCTCCTCCCGTCCCGGCCGGATCGCGCGCGAGTGGACGGTCGGCATCCCGCAGCCGCGCCGCATCGAGGACGCCGAGGTCGCGGAGCTCTCCGTCGAGATCACCGAACAACTGCGTGGGGAGATCCGCCGTCATGGCAAGGACTGAACCGACGGCGGCCGTCGACGAACGGCCCCGCAAGGACGATCTCGCGGGCCTGGAGGCGGGGCTCGACGCGCTGGAGACGAAGGACGACGGCCGCGTCCCCTTCACCCGCACCCTGCGGGAGAAGGTCCTGCCGCCTGTCACGGCGGTCCTCGTCGTGCTCGTGGTCTGGCAGGCGCTGATCTCCTTCAAGATCGTCGACGATCCGACGAAGCTGCCCGCGCCGTCGGACGTCTGGGACGAGGTGCGGACCGCCTGGCTCAAGGGCGAACTGCTCGGCTACATCTGGACGAGCGTCTCGCGCGGCCTGCTCGGCTTCCTCTTCGCCCTGATCATCGGCACGCCGCTCGGACTCCTTGTGGCGCGCGTGAAGTTCGTGCGCGCGGCGATCGGCCCGATCCTCTCCGGGCTCCAGTCGCTGCCCTCGGTGGCGTGGGTGCCGCCGGCCGTGATCTGGCTGGGCCTGAACGACTCGATGATGTACGCGGTGATCCTGCTCGGCGCCGTCCCCTCGATCGCCAACGGGCTCGTCTCCGGCGTCGACCAGGTGCCGCCGCTGTTCCTGCGCGCGGGCCGCACCCTGGGCGCGACGGGTGTGCGCGGCCTGTGGCACATCGTGCTTCCGGCGTCGCTGCCCGGCTACCTCGCCGGGCTCAAGCAGGGCTGGGCGTTCTCCTGGCGCTCGCTGATGGCGGCGGAGATCATCGCGTCCTCCCCCGACCTGGGCATCGGCCTCGGCCAGCTCCTCGAAAATGGTCGCAACAACTCGTCCATGGCCATGGTGTTCATGGCCATCCTGCTCATCCTGATCGTCGGCATCGTCATCGACATGCTGATCTTCAGCCCGCTGGAGCGCCGCGTCCTGCGCGGTCGCGGCCTCCTCGTGAAGAACTGAGCCACCCATGCGCCACACTCCCCCCGTCCTCCTGGTCATCGCCCACGGCAGCCGCGACCCGCGGCACGCCGCGACCGTGCACGCCCTCGTGCGCGAGGTACGGGCGCAGCGGCCGGGGGTCCGGGTGGAGACGGCGTTCCTGGAGTTCAACGTCCCGTCCGTGCCCGGGGTGCTCCGGTCCCTGGCGGCGGAGGGCGTCCGCGACGTGGTCGCCCTCCCCCTCCTCCTGACCCGCGCCTTCCACGCGAAGACGGACATCCCGTCGGTGCTGCGCGAGGCCCCGCCCACGCTCCGCATCCGCCAGGCCGACGTCCTCGGCCCCTCCCCGCTCCTCCTCGCGGCCCTCGAACGCCGCCTGTACGAGGCCGGGCTCACCCCGGCCGACAAGCCCACGACCGGGATCGTCCTGGCCTCGGCGGGCTCCTCCGACCCGGAGGCGATCGCAGTGATCGCTGACATCGCGCGGGAGTGGCGGCACACCGGCTGGTGCGCCGTGCGGCCTGCGTTCGCCTCCGCTTCCCTGCCCCGCACGGAGGACGCCGTACGCGAACTGCGCGCCCTGGGCTGCGAACGCGTCGCCGTCGCCCCGTACGTCCTGGCCCCCGGCCGCCTCCCCGACCGGATCGCGCGGGGTGCGGCCGAGGCGGACGCCCTGGCCGATGTCCTGGGCCCGGCGCCGGAGGTGGCCGGGGTCCTGCTGCACCGCTACCAGGACGCGTGCGTACGGGAGTTGACGGCGATCGGGGCCTGAGGCCCGGCCGGTCACCTCGCCCCGCACAGCCGCTCCCCCAGCTCGCTCCGCGCATAGCGCACGCTCCGGCCGCTGCGTGCCCGGGTCAGGAGTCCCGCGTCGTACAGGATCGCCAGGTGCTGGCTGACCGCGCCCGGGGTGACGGCGAGGCGGTGGGCCAGCTCCGTGGTCGAGGCGGGGTCCCGGAGGAGGTGGAGGATGCGGGCGCGCGAGGCGCCGAGGAGACGGGTCAGGGCCTCGTCGGTGGCCGGGGGCGGGGTCTCGGAGATGGTGGCGCGGCCCCGCGCCGGATAGCAGAGCAGCGGCGGGAGCACCGGGTCGATGTTGGTGTGCGCGCCGACGGCGAACAGGGTGGGGACGAGGACGAGGCCCCGGCCGCCGATCTCGATGTCGGCCTCGGACCAGGGGTGCCGGTCCAACTTCTTGACCAGGGTCAGGACTTCGCCGTTCCACGTCAGCCGGGGGTCGAGGCTCGCGAAGAGACCACCCGCTCCCTCCTCGGCCAGCACCTTCCCGCGGTACGCCAGATCGGACTCCAGCACGGTGTGGACGCGCGGCCACCAGTCGGGGGCCAGGCAGTCCTCCCAGTACGCCGTCAGGGCGCGGACGATGCGGTCGAGGAGCGCGGCGGGGTCGGCCAGGCCCGCGCGGACGACGGGAGGCAGGGGTTCACCGGCGTACGCGGCCGTGAAGTCGGCGGCCAGGGTGTGCGGCGGGGTGGCGCCGAGGGCCTTGAGCTGCTGGGCGAAGACCGGTCGCGGGCGGTCGGGGCGCGGCGTGAGGAAGTCCGGGATCCACAGGCTCGGGGCGATCAGCGCGGTCAGCACCTCGGTGTCCTGGCGGCGGAAGGCGGGGGCGAGGCGGCGCAGCCAGGGGCGCTGGTGCGGGTAGCGGGCGGGGTCGCGCCAGCAGCGCAGGGAGTAGACCGCCTCCTGGAGCGGTGAGTACGCGAACGACGTACGGGCCAGGTCACCCACGACGAAACGGAACTCGATCATTCCCCGGGGCTCCCGTCGTACCGTCTCCCGCCACCCTTTAGTCTCAGGCTAAAGGAATGTCCCCGGGTGAGGGCGGCCGGTTCGCTGGGGGCCATGACCCTTTCGCCGACCGACGTCCGTCACAAGTCCCCGGCCGCCACGCGCTTCCTCGGGACGCTGCCCACCGACCCGCTGTTGCTGCGCCTGTCCCTGTTCACCCTCCTCAACGCCTTCGGACGCGGACTGTTCTTCCCGGTCAGCGTCCTGTACTTCACGCGCGTCATCGGCCTCGGCGCCACCTCGGTCGGGGTCGGTCTGACCGTCGCGGGCCTGTTCGGGATCGCGGCCGGGGTGCCCGCCGGGTGGGCCTCGGACCGGTGGGGGCGCCGGCCCGTGCTGGCCGCGCTCTGGACCGGGTGCGGGGTGATGCTCGCGGCGTACACGGTGATCGGCTCCTACGCCTCGTTCCTGGCGGCGGCGATCGGGTACGCCGCGCTGTGCCAGGCGAGCATGGGGGTGCGCAACGCGCTCTACGCCGATGTGCTCCCCGCGCGCACGCGCGTGGAGGGCCGCGCGCATCTGCGCATGGTGACCAACGTGGGCATGGGCGCGGGCGGCGCGTTCGGCGCGCTCGCGCTCCAGGCGGACAGCCGCGCCGGGTACACGGCGCTGATCCTGGTCGACGCGGTGGCGTTCGTCGTCTCCGCCGTGCTCGTGCTCCGGCTGCCCGGGGGCGCGGGGCGGCGGACGGTTGGCCACGCGCGCGTGGAGAGCCCGTTGCGGGCGGTCCGCGATCTGCCGTACCTGGGGGTGACGGTCCTGAACGCCGTACTGGCCCTCCAGTACAGCCTGTTAAGGGTGGGCCTGCCGCTGTGGATCGTCCGGCACACGGACGCGCCGCGCTGGTCCGCCGCGCTCCTCATGGTCCTCAACTGCGCGCTGGTGGCACTGCTCCAGGTGCGGGCGACGCGCGGCGTGGAGGACCTGCCGGGCGCGGTGCGGGCGATGCGCCGCTCGGGGCTGCTGCTCGCCCTCGCGTGCGCGGTGTTCGCCTGCACGGCGGGGCTGTCGCCGCTGTGGGCGCTCACCGTCCTGGTGGTGGGTGCCGTGGTGCAGGTGCTCGCGGAGGTCCTGTCGGCGGCAGGCGGCTGGACCGTCGGCTACGGCCTGGCGGACGCCCGCGCGCAAGGCGTCTACCAGGGCGTCTTCAACTCCGGGCAGGCCGCGGCGACCATGGCCGCGCCCGCTCTGGTGACGGTGACGGCGATCGAACACGGCGCGGCGGGCTGGGCCGTGCTCGGGGCGCTGTTCGTCGCGGCGGGCCTGGGCGTGGGCCCCGCGGTGCGGTGGGCCCGCCGCGACGCGTGGCGCGGCGAGCACGCCGACTCCGTCAGCCCGTGACCGGCGCCGTGGTCCCGGCGGGGTCGCGCCCGCTGAGAGCCTGTCTTTGAACCCCCGTCGTCCGCGCGACGCGCGGGCGAAGCGGCGGTCGGTGCGTGCGATCGGCGTGCGGAGGCGCAGGTCATGTGGCGGAGCCACCTGTCCTGGGGCTCCGTGCGGCGAGCGTGCGTGCCGGGCGTCGGGGCGCAGGCGGGGGTTCAAAGACAGGCTCTCAGGGCCGGCGCCCGCTCGTAGGCCGAGGCGTCCTACCCCACCTCGGCCGGGTCGGCGAACCCCTCGTACTGGCGGTACAGCGCGGCGTTCTTCTCCACGACGTGCAGCAGCAGCGCGGCGGCGCCGTCCGACAGACGGAACTCCTGGCCGGTGGCGTGGGCGACGTCCCAGCCGTGCAGGACGAGCTCGGCCCACAGCATGGTGGCGACCTCGGGTGCGGGCTGCCGCGCGAACCCGAGGTCGATCTCGCCGTCCCAGACGTCGGGCTCCGCCCAGGCGGCCACGGCCCGGTCGAGCGCGGCGGCGAAGCCCGCGGCCCAGTCGGCGTCGGCGGTGAAGTCGCGGCCGGTCAGCTCCTCGGGCAACGGCAGGCGCCGGGCGCGGTGCTCCATGCCGTGCGAGCTGTAGACGACCCAGTGGTTGACGAGAGTGCGCACGTCCCAGTCGCCGCAGCCCGACGGGGCGTCGAGCGCTCCCGCGCCGACCCCCGCCGCGACGCGGGCGGCCTCGGCGGCGGCCTCGACGAGGTACGGGTACACCGTGTCCCTACGTTCTTCCATGCCGCCGACGCTAGGACCCGGCGCCCGTACCGCTCTTTAACAAACGCGACAGCGGGGCCCGCTAGTGGGCGCCGCTCGTCAGCTCCGCCAGTTTGACCACGGTGTTCCAGTTGCGGCTCGTCGCGACGACGCCCTTGTGGAGCGCCGGGCGGCTGAGCTGGGCGGCCAGCTTCGACACGCCGAGCCCTTCGGGGGCGTAGAGGTACAGGGCGCGGTCGCCGAGCCGGAACTCCTCCGGGGCGTACGCGGCCGGGTCGATCCCCGCGAACCGCTCCGCGGTGACCTGCTCGGAGAAGTAGGTGACGTGGAGCTGCTTGCCCTGCAGTTCGGCGGCGGGGAACGGGCACGCGTCCACGACGGACCTCAGGTACGCGTGCGCGCGTACGAGGACGTCGACCGTGAAGCCGAACTCCGCGCTGAGGGCGCCTTCGACGGAGCGCGCCAGCGTCGTCTCGGCGTCGGCACCGCCGTCGGCCGCGAAGGTGACGTTCCCGCTCTGGAGGTAGGTGCGGACGTCGGTGCAGCCGAGCCCCTCCACGAGGGTCCGGAGTCGCGCCATCGGCACCTTCTTGTTGCCGCCGACGTTGATCCCGCGCAGCAGGGCCGCATATCGCTTGGTCGCCATCGGCACAGGATAGGGCGGCCGCCCCCGTGTCCCTACGAGATCCGGGTCCCTATAGATGTAGGGGCCCGTCGTCATCCTCCGTGCGGAGCGGGGCGCCCCGCACTTCACCGACCAGCACGACGAACCCCGCCCCCGGCGCCCCTAGCTTCGAGGGCGGAGGTGACCTCATGGTGAGGAACGGGGAGCGGCGGGACCGGCGGGTGCGGGGGTTCGCCGCGCGGGCCGGCGGGTGGAGCGTGCGGCACCGGTGGGCGGCGGTGGGCATCTGGGTGCTGTTCGTCGTCCTGGCGATGGGCCTCGGCTCGGCGGCGGGCCGCGTCGACGTCGAGGACAGCGACCAGCTCAGCGGCGAGACCAGCCAGGCGTCGCGCATCGTCGAGGACGCGCACATCGACGAGCCCGCGGGCGAGACCGTGCTCGTCCAGGCGAAGGACGGGCGGCTGCGGGCCACCGCGCCGGAGTTCAAGGCGGCCGTCGCGGACGTCGTCAGGGCGGTCGAGGGCACGGGCGCGGTGACCAATGTGCGCTCGCCGTACGCCGCCCGGACGCAGACCGTGTCGAAGGACGGCCGCACCGCGCTCGTCCAGTTCGACATGCGGGGCGACCCCGACACGGCGGCCGACCGGGTGGAGCCCGTCCTGGACGCGGTGAAGGGTGTCGCGGGTGACCATGACGCGCTGCGGATCGAGGAGATCGGCGGCGCCAGCATGAACAAGACGTTCGACGACGCGTTCGGCGACGACTTCCAGCGGGCCGAGTTCTCGGCGGTGCCGGTGGCGCTCGGCATCCTGCTGATCGCGTTCGGCGCGCTCGTCGCGGCCCTGCTCCCGGTGGCGCTCGCCATCACCGCGATCATGGCGACGATGGGCCTGATGGGCGTCGTCAGCCACCTCCAGCCGATGAGCGAGACCGCCAACTCGGTGATGCTGCTCGTCGGGCTCGCGGTCGGCGTCGACTACTGCCTGTTCTATCTGCGCCGCGAGCGCGAGGAGCGGATGAAGGGGCACGATCCGCGGACGGCGCTGCGCGTCGCCGCCGCCACCAGCGGCCGGGCGATCATCGTCTCCGGTGTCACGGTGTGCGTGGCCATGGCGGGCATGATGTTCACCGGCCTCGCCGAGTTCCAGGCCATGGGGCTCGCCTCGCTGATGGTGGTGGCGGTCGCGATGGTCGGCTCGGTGACCGTGCTCCCGGCGCTGCTCTCGCTGCTCGGCGAGCGCGTGGAGAAGGGCCGTATCCCGTTCCTGCACCGCTCGAAGCGCCGGAACAACGGCAGCGGCGCGCAGGGCGAGAGCGGCAGCCGGTTCTGGCAGCGCGTCCTCGCCGTCGTCCTCGCGCGGCCCGCCGTCTCCGTCGTCGTCGCGGTCGGCGCGCTGCTCGCCGTCGCCGCGCCCGCGCTCGGCATGAAGACGCAGAACCTCACCCTGGACCAGGAGTTCGGGAACTCCCTGCCGATCGTGGCGACGTACGACCGGGTCAACGCGGCGTTCCCGGGCGGCTCCGACCCGGCCGAGGTCGTCGTGAAGGCCGACGACATCGAGGCCCCGGCGGTCCGGGCGGCCATCGCCGACTTCCGTGCCCAGGCCGTGAGTTCGGGCGCCTCGCGCGGCCCGGTCGAGGTCACCGTGCACGCCAAGGAGAACGTCGCGCTCATCGACGTACCCCTCGTCGGCGGCTCCGACCAGGACAAGGCCGAGAAGAGCCTCGCGCTCCTGCGGGACCAGGTGCGGCCCGGCACGCTGGGCAAGGTCGACGGCGTCGAGGCGCCCGTCACCGGGCAGGTCGCCGGGTCGAAGGACTTCAACGACCAGATCGTCGGCTCCGTCGTCCCGGTCTTCGTCTTCGTGGTCGTCTTCGCCTTCCTGCTGATGCTGCTCTCGTTCCGCTCGCTGACCGTCGCGGTCACGTCGATCGCGCTCAACCTGCTCTCCGTCGGAGCGGCGTACGGCATCCTCGTCGCCGTCTTCCAGAACGGCTGGGGCGCCTCGCTCGTCGGGGCGGAGGGGGTCGGGGCGATCATCTCCTGGCTGCCGCTGTTCCTCTTCGTGATCCTGTTCGGCCTGTCGATGGACTACCACGTGTTCGTGGTGTCGCGGATCAAGGAGGCGCGGCTCCAGGGGCGGTCGAACCTGGACGCCATCCGGCACGGGGTCGTCACGACGGCCGGTGTGGTGACCAGCGCCGCCGTCATCATGGTCGCCGTCTTCGCCATCTTCGGGACGCTGTCCATGCAGTCCTTCAAGCAGATGGGCGTGGGCCTCGCGGCGGCCGTCCTGATCGACGCGACCGTCATCAGGGGCGTGCTGCTCCCGGCGGTGATGGCGCTGCTCGGCGAGCGCAACTGGTACCTGCCGAAGTGGCTGCGCCGGATGCCCGACCTGAGCCATGACGAGGCCGCGCTCCCGGGCCCGCGACCGGCGTCGGACGAGCGTCCCGTGCGGGTTCTTCCATAAAACGTGGCCGGTAACGGGCGGTGTGCCGGGGCCCGTCGGTTCCACCGGGAACCGACGGGCCCCGGCGCGCATCAAGTGCCCTGAGAAACGGTGGACAACGGGGAGGATCACTCGATGGACAGGCGGACACTTCTGAAGGGCGCGCTGCTCGGCGCCGCCGCTCCGGCGACGGGGCTGCTCGCGGCGGCGCCCGCGGACGCGGCACCGGCGGCGTTCAACGTGCTGGTCGGCGACATCACGTCCGGCAAGATCATGCTGTTCGACCGCAACAAGCCGTTCACCGCGGCCAATGTGAAGTGGTCGCTGAACCCGGCCGGCGGCCACCCGATGGAGCACCGCTTCCGCGACACGAGCGGGGACGGGCAGGTCCTGCTCGTCGCGGCGGGCGACCCGAACAGCGGCACGGCGAGCATCTACCGGCGCCGCGACAAGCGGAAGCTGTGGTCGGCGAACGTGCCGAACTACCCGCACTGCATCGAGCGGGCGCGCGGCACCGGTGTCGTGGTCGTCGCCGGGCGCAGCAGGGGCAGCGGCGGCGGCTCCGCGACCGGCGGCAGCCTGCACGTCTTCCGGCCGGGCAACCAGCACAGCAGTTCGCTCGTCAAGGTGCAGACGATCCCGTTCCACCAGGCGCACGGCCTGCTCTGGGACCCGTCCCTGGACCGGATGTGGGCGATCGGCGGCAGCGTCCTGACCGCGTACCGGATCGTGACGACGGCGACCTCGGCGAAGCTGGTCGAGGACACCGCCCGCCGGATCAAGGTGACGCGCGGGCACGACGTGCAGCCGGACTACTCGCACCCCGGCCGTCTGCTGATCTGCGAGACGGGCGGTGTCTACGAGGTCGACAAGGCGACCATGAAGAAGAAGCTGCGCCACGACCGCAACCTCGTGAAGTCCTACGTCGAGCACAAGTCGGGCGAGCAGATGTGGACGGGCTCGGTGGCCGGCGGCAACGCGTTCGGCACCAAGTACGTCCACTTCAACCTGGGCACGACCCGGCCCCTGCAGACGCCGGGCGCGATCGTCTACAAGGCCAGGATCGACACCACGCTCTACCAGTGACCGGCCCTACTTGACGGGCAGTTCGGCCTCGATGAGGTCGGCCGCCCGCGGTGTGCCGCCCTCACCCGCCATCTCCTCGCGGATCGCGGCGAGGCGGCGCGCCACCTCGGGGTCGTCGACGAGCGCGAGGACCGCCGCGCGGAGGTTCTCGGCCGTCGCCTCCTCCATGGGAAGGTGCCGGGCGACTCCGAGTCCCTGGAGCATGTCGGCGTTGCCGAACTGGTCGACGGCCTGCGGGACGGCGACCATCGGCGTGGCGGTGGCGAGGCCCTCCTGGCTGCCGCCCGCGCCCGCGTGCGTGATGAACGCGTCGGCCTGCTGGAGCACGGACAACTGCGGCACCCAGTCGCGTACTTCGACGTTCGCGGGTACGGGCCCGAGATCGTCGGCGCTCACGTGCTTGCCGACCTGGAGCACCATGTGCCAGCCCGGCAGGTCGCCGAACGCCTTGACGCACTCGCGGTAGAAGCCGGGCTGCTTGGTGAACGACGAGCCGAGCGAGACGAGCAGCACCCGCTCGGCGTCGGCGGGCCGCTCCCAGGTGCCCTGCGCGGACCGGTCGCCCTGGCAGGCGCCGACGAAGGTGTACGTCTTCTCGTCGACCCGGTCGGCGTTCGGCTGGAGCGCCTTGGGGATGAGGACGAGGGAGCGGTCGGGGCGGCCCCAGAACTCCTCGGCCGTCTTCGTCACCCCGTTCTCCCGCAGCCAGGCGGTGAACTTGTCGAAGTAGGCCTTGCCGCGCGGCGTCGCGCGGGGCTCCGCCCACATCGGCTCGGCGACCTCCTCCTCGTACCCCTGCCAGGCGACGAGGTTCGGGGAGAGGGAGATCGCCGGGACGCCCCAGCGGTGGGCGAGGACGGCGGCCGGGTAGGAGGTGATGTCGTGCAGCACGAGGTCGGGGACGCCGACGCCGTCCGGGCCCTCGTAGGCGTCGATGAGCTGCGGCAGCGCCTGGACGGCGTCGTTCAGGAACGGCTCCACGTTGTCGAGGAGCGTCGTCCCCCAGGCCGCCGGGTCGTCGTCGGGGCCGGGCAGGGTCGTGCGGTAGAGCACCGGCTCGGCACCGGTCTCGGCGATCTTCTCCTCGAAGAGGTGCGGGATGGCGTACGTGACGCGGTGCCCCCGGGCGACCAGCTCGCGGATCACTTCCAGACTCGGGTTCACGTGCCCGTGCGCGGCGATGGAGAACATGGCGATGTGGGCCGGGGTACGGCGTTCCTGGTTCATCACCCCGCCACCATAAGCGAGACGATACGTCTCGTGCAAGACGTGACGTCTCGCGAATCCGTCCTGCCTCCGGCCGCGCCTCACGCGCGGCTCTCCTCCCGTCGCCGCCTGCGCTATCTCTGGTACCGCGCCAGTACCAAATTCCCGTCCTCGACCAGGCGGTGTCGCAGCTCGGGCAGGTCGATCGCGCCGCTGTAGTACTCCTGCAGCGCCGGGGTGGCGACCTTGTCCTTCCATTCCGGGTAGCCGCGCACCGACTGGGCCGGGGCCGGGCGGAGGTGGGTGGCGAGGGCGGTGCCGGTGGCCCAGTCGTTGTCGGTGGTGTGCAGCGCGGGGTCCTTCAGCGCGCGCGTGCCCGTGGGCAGCATCCAGTCGCCGAGGGCGAGGCGGACCATGTTGCGCGGCCGGAGCAGGAAGTCGATGAACTCGGCCGCCTCCTTCTTGTGCGCGCTGTCCTGGGCGACGGACAGGGTCTGCGGGCTGACGCCCTGGGTGAGCCCGTCCGCCCCGGCCGGTGCGGGCAGCACCTGCCAGTCGAACCCCTTGGGCGCCTGCTGGACGATCTGCTGCCGGTAGGAGAAGCCGAGCGGCACCATCGCGTACTTGCCCGCGAAGAAGCCGGGGAGCGTGTCGGAGCCGCCCATGCCGAGCGTCGTGCTCGACGCGCTGTGGTCGAAGTTCACCTGGTCGTGCACGGTGCGCGGCATCACCGCGTCGGCCGCCCCGAACCGGATCGTCACCTTGCCGTCCGCGCCCCGGTGGAACATCTTCCCGCCGGTCGACAGGGACAGATTGAGGGTCGCGGACACGGGTTCCTTGAGCGGCCAGGCGACCCCGTACCTGCCCTTGGCCCTGTCCGTGAGCCGGGCGGCGGCCGCGCGGAACTCCTCCCAGGACCAGGGGCGTTCCGGCGTCGGGACGCGCACGCCCGCTTCCTTCAGCCGCTTCGCGTCGGCGATCAGGACGCGCGGCTCCTGGAGAAACGGGACGCCGTAGATCCCGTCCCCGAAGGTCGCGGTCTCCCAACTGCGGCGCGGGATGTCCGCCTTGAGGCGGGCGGGAAGATACGCGCGCAGGTCCGCGAGGTAGCCGCCGTAGGCGAAGTCGGCCAGGTCGTCGGAGGCGTCGTGGATGATGTCGGGCGCCTCGCCGCCCTCGAAGGCGGTCAGCAGTTGGTCGTGGACGCTGTCCCAACTGCCCTGTACGTATCTGACCTGGACGTCGGGGTGGGTCGCGTTCCACTCCTCCACCAACTGCTTGGTGGCGTCGACGGACTCCTTCTGCCAGGCGAGCGACTGAAACTCCAGGGTGACCCGGCCGCCGGTCTCCTCGGGGCCGGAGGTGCAGCCGGCGAGGAGGAGCGCCGCCGCGACCATGGCGAGCAACGTGCGCACACGGGCCGTCATTTGACCGCCCCCGCCAGCATCCCGCCCGCGATCCGCTTCTGGATCAACGCGAAGATCACCAGGGACGGGAGCGTCGCCAGGAACGCCGCCGCGGCGAGCGGGCCGAGGTCCGCGACGCCCTCCGCGCCGAGGAAGTGCGTCAGGATCACCGGCAGCGTCTGCCGCTCCGGCGTCTTCATCAGGACCAGGGCGAAGAAGAACTCGTTCCAGGCGCTGATGAACGCGAACAGGCCCGTCGCGACGATCCCGGGCACGAGCAGCGGCGCCGTCACCGAGACCAGGACGCGCAGCCTGCCCGCCCCGTCGACCGCCGCCGCCTCCTCCAGCTCCCGCGGCACCGCCCGTACGTAGCCGACGAGCATCCACAGCGCGAAGGGCAGCGCCCACACCACGTACACCATGATCAGCCCCGACAACGCGTTGATCAGGTGGAAGGTCTTCAGGATCAGAAAGAGCGGGATGATGATCAGGACGAACGGGAACGCCTGGCTGATCACCACCCAGCCGGTCGTCGCCCGCGACACGAGCGAGCGGTGGCGGGCCATGACGTACGCCATCGGGACCGCGATGACCAGCGCGATCACGGCGGCGCCGACCGCCACGAGCAGCGAGTTCCCCGCCGCGCGCAACAACGGCTGTTCGTCGAAGGCCTGCCGGAAGTTGTCGAGGGTCGGGTCCTTCGGGAGCCAGGTGGGGTGCAGGCTCGCGAGTTCGCGCGGCGGCTTGAACGCGGTGGAGATCAGCCACAGGAACGGCAGGACGAGGAAGGCCAGATAGGCCAGGAGCGCGAGGTACTGGCCCGCGCGGACGGGCCGGGAGGGCTTCATCACTGCTCGTCGCCTCCCTTCAGGCGGCCCACGAGGTAGAGGGCGAGGAGGATCGAGATGACGGCGACCATGACACAGCCCATCGCCGCCGCGTAGCCGAACTGCCCGTAGCGGAACGCCTCTTCGTACGCGAACAGCATGGGCAGCCGGGTGCGTCCGCCGGGCCCGCCGTTGGTCAGGACGTAGACCAGGGCGAAGCTGTTGAAGTTCCAGATGAAGTTCAGCGCGGTGATGGCGAGCGCGACCGGGCGGATCGCGGGCCAGGTCACCGTGCGGAACCGGCGCCACGCCCCCGCCCCGTCCATCGCTGCGGCCTCGTGCAGCTCGCGCGGGGTGTGCTGCAACCCGGCGAGGAGGGCGACCGTGGTCTGCGGCATGCCCGCCCAGACGCCGACGACGATGACGGCGGGCAGCGCGGTGCCCAGGCCGGACAGCCAGTCGCGGCCGTCGCCGAGGCCGAGGTCGCGCAGCGTCTCGTTGAGGATGCCCGCGTCCGGGTGGTAGACGAGGCGCCACATGATGCCGACGACGACCTCCGGCATCGCCCACGGCACGATCGCGAGCGCCCGCGCCAGCCAGCGCAGGCGCAGCTCCTCGTTGAGCAGGAGCGCGAGGCCGAGCGCGAGCACGAACTGCGGCACCGTCACACCGGCCGCCCACAGCAGGCCGATGCGGAACGACTCCCAGAAGAGCGTGTCGTGGAGCAGGTCACTGAAGTTCAGGGCGCCGACCCACCGCGTCGCCGTGGTGCGGCCCGACTGGGAGTCGGTGAAGGCGAGCCCGATGCCGTAGAGGAGCGGGCCGACGCTCAGGACCAGGATCGGCAGGAGCGCGGGGAGCACCAGGAACCAGGCGCCCTGTTCCCGATGGCGTGCGGACGCGGGAGGTCGTCCCGTCCGTGGTCGTGCGGTCGCCGAGGTCACGGATGCGACTCCTTCGGACGGGTCCGGTGGTGCTGGGTCCGGTACGTGCGGCTGTCCCGGCGGCCCCCGTCATGGTGCTGAGCCGGTCCGGTGACGTCAAGACATTCGGACCAGTGCGAGACTGGGCCGGGTACCGGCAGGAACGCGGGAGGCGAGTGATGGACGAGGTACGGGCACGGGACGTGCTGGCCCGGGCGGGTGTCGTGGACGGCCCCGCGGACGGCGCGGAGCTGCTCGCGCTCGGCGAGAACGCGGTGTTCGCCGCAGGCGACCTCGTGGTCAAGGTGGGCCGGGACAGCGGCCTCGCCCCCGAGCTGCTCGACCGGGCGCGGCGCGAGGTGTCCATCGCCGCGTACCTCGCCGAGCACGGCGTCCCCGCCGTCCGGCCCGCCAAGGCCGAGCCGCTGGTCGTCGACGGGCATCCGGTGACCGTGTGGCACCGCATCCCCGACGCGGTGCGGCCCGCCGAGCCGCGCGACCTCGCGGAGCTGCTGAAGCTGGTGCACGCGCTGCCCGAGCCGACCGGGTTCACGCTGCCCCGGCGGGAACTGCTCGGGGGTGTCGAACGCTGGCTGCGGCTCGCGGGCGACGCGATCGACCCGGCGGACGCGGCGTACTTGCGTGAGCGGCGCGACGGGTTCGCCGCCGCTGCCGCCGCGCTGACGCCCCGGCTCGCTCCCGGGCCCATCCACGGTGATGCGCTGCCCCGCAATGTGCACATCGGTCCCGAGGGGCCCGTTCTGGTGGACCTGGAGACGTTCTCGTCCGATTTCCGTGAGCACGATCTCGTGGTGATGGCGCTGTCGCGGGACCGGTACGGGGTGCCTGCGGCGGCTTATGACGGGTTTGTCGCCGCCTACGGGTGGGATGTGCGGGAGTGGGAGGGGTGTGCGGTGTTGCGCGGGGCGCGGGAGACGGCGTCCTGTGCGTGGGTTGCGCAGCATGCGGGGGGCAATCCTGCGGCCCTTGCGGAGTTTCGGCGGCGGGTGGGGTCGTTGCGGGACGGCGACACGGCCGTTCGCTGGTACCCGTTCTGAGGTTCGGTCCGTTGGCGGGTGCGCCGCCGTGTGCACGGGGGCTTCGCCCCCGGACCCCCAGTCCTCAAACGCCGGACGGGCTGGATTTTTCCGGGCTGGATTTCGCCGGGCTGGGATTGGCCGGGCTGGATTTCGCCGGGGTGGACTTGATCGGCCACGTCGGGTCCACCATCGCGGTCTCGTCGCCCTTGGTCCGTAGGAAGTTCTGGAAGTCCGTCGCCCACTGCGCGTACCACTCCACCTGGCGGCGGTGCAGCTCCGCCGGGCCGAGGCCCGCGACCTTCGGGTGGCGGTCGGCTATCGCGCGGGCGAGGAGCGCCGCGGCGAGGGCGTCCGCCGAGGCGTCGTGGGCGGCGTCGAGCGTGACGCCGTACTCGGTGCAGACCGCCTCCAGATTGCGCTTGCCGCGGCGGTAGCGGTCGGCGGTGCGGTCGATCGTGTACGGGTCGATGACCGGCGCCGGGTCCGTGCCGAGCCGCTCGTGCAACGAGGGCAGTCCGTGGCGGGCGAGTTCGGCGGAGAGCAGGGTCAGATCGAACGTCGCGTTGTACGCCACCACCGGGACGCCCGTGCGCCAGTAGCCGGTCAGGACGTCGGCGACGGCGTCCGCCACGCGGTCGGCCGGCTCGCCCTGCGCCCGCGCCCGCTCGTTGCTGATGCCGTGGACGGCGACCGCCTCGTCCGGAATGGGTACGCCCGGGTCGGCGAGCCACTGCTTGTGGCCGAGGACGGCGCCGTCCCTGACCTCTATGACGGCGGCGGTGACGATGCGCGCCTCGCGCGGATCCGTGCCCGTCGTCTCCAGGTCGAAGCCGACCATCAGCTCCCGGTGCCAGCCCATGACAGCCCCCTTCTCGTGGTGCGTTCCCCCAGTGACCACCACCTTCGCACGCGCCACTGACAATCCGTTTGGGCGCCCGCTCGCGAGGGGGTTCTCAGGACACCGGGCGGGCGTCGGCCCACGCCTGCTCGAACTCGTCCCGGTAGGTCACGAACAGTCCGTTCTCCCCGGCGTCCGGCGAGGCGTTCGCCCGCACCGTGCGGCCGCCGCCGCGCAGGACGAGGACCGGCGCCTCCATCCCGCGCGAGCGGCGCAGATAGGACTGGACGACGGCGATGCCGTCCGCGCCGTCGCCGTCGACGAGGTAGGCGGTGAAGCGCGGCGTCTCGTCGAAGACCTGGATCTCGAACGCGCCGGGGTCGCGCAGCCGGGCCCGCACGCGCCGCATGTGCAGGATGTTCATCTCGACGGCGCGGCTCAGTTCGCCCCGTTTGATCCCGAGTTCCCGCTCGCGCCGTTTGACCGCGCTGGAGGCCGGGTTGAGGAAGAGCAGCCGGACGCGGGCGCCCGCGTCGGCGAGGCGGACGAGGCGGCGGCCGGAGAAGTTCTGCACGAGCAGGTTGAGGCCGATGCCGATGGCGTCCAGGCGGCGGGCGCCGCCGAAGAGATCCTCGGCGGGGAACTGGCGCAGCAGCCGCACCCGGTCGGAGTGGACGGCGACGACGTCCGCGAACCGGTCGCCGACCAGCTCCTCCACCGCGTCGATGGGCAGGCGGCGCGCGGCGGGGACGTCGGAGCCCGCGCCGAGCATCTCCAGGAGGCGGGCGGAGGCGCGCTCGGCCTGGGCGAGGACCGTCTCGTTGAGGGCGCGGTTGCGGGAGACCACGTTGCGGGTGACCTCCAGCTCGTCCAGGGCGAGCTCGACGTCGCGCCGCTCGTCGAAGTACGGCTCGAAGCACGGCCAGTGCTGCACCATCAGCTCCCGCAGTTGCGGCAGGGTCAGGAACGACAGCACGTTGTCGTCGGCCGGGTCCAGGAGGTAGCCCTTGCGGCGGCTGACCTCGCGCACGGCGACGGCCCGCTGCACCCACTCCTGCCCGGCGGGCCCGGCGGCGGCCACGACCCAGTCGTCGCCGTGCACGGGCTCGTAGACGGGCCGCAGCACGGCGGCGACGACGGCGCGCAGCCGCTGCTCGACCAGGTTCAGCCAGATGTAGGCGCGCCCGGCCCGCTGCGCGCGCGTACGCACCTCGCGCCAGGCGTCGGGGCCCCAGTCCAGTTCGGGGCCGATCTGGGACCCCACGTCCATGGGCCGGGCCAGTGACACCGCTTGGGGCGGGATGTCCGTGGCGGCCGCCCCCTGACCCTCCTGGCCTTCGTGACCGTCGTCACCAGGGGGCAGCTCAAGCCCTCCCGAGCTCACCCGCTCCGCACCGCCTTCCGCTCCCCCGAGCTTGTCCCTGAGCTTGTCGGAGCACTCCCCAACAACGATCAAGGAAGGGTACTCCGGGAGCGGCGGGCGGTGCAGCCGGATGGGGAGGAGAGTTCGTCAACGGCCCAGCGGGGGCTCCCCGTTCTGGTTCGCGAGGTCCGCCGGAGTGAGCGGGCTCATGGCCGTGACGTCCCTCGGGGCCAGCGAGAAGCCCTGCCAGTGGACCGGCATGGGCTGCTGGTCCTCGTCCCGGGCGATGTGGTGGAACCCTATGTTGACCCAGGCGATCGGGTTCTTCAGGGCCTGGCCGCCGACCCATTTGTCCACGCTCGCGCCGCCGCAGTTGGAGGCGGGGTTGTTGCTCGCGTACTGCTCGCACTTGTTGTACTCGGTGAAGTACAGGTCGTGCTTGGTGAAGGAGCGGCCGGGGAACTTGGCCGAGCGGCCGGGCACGAACTCGTAGGAGCGGGGGTGGCCGTCCTTGTTCTTGCCGGCGGTGGAGACCACGCGCCACCAGCGCATGTTCGCCGCGTCACCGGCGAGTTCCTTGGTGACGGGGGTCCTGGTGGTCTTGGTGGTGGGCGAGCCGTTGCCGCGCGGGGCGGTCACCTTGGAGTCGTACTGCTCGATCTTGCTCTTGGAGGAGCCGTCGAGGCCGAAGTTGAGCCGCCAGAACACGTTGTGGCTGTGGCTCTCGGCGTAGGCGCTGGCGCCCTTGCCGATGGGCCAGCCCTTGCCGTCGGTGCCCTTGTAGTCGTACGGGGAGAGGCTGCCGGTCGCGCCGACGTTGGAGGTGATGGTGCCGTCGGAGGAGAAGCGCCACTCGGTGATGTACTCGTACCAGGACGCCTTGTTGACCGTGTAGACGAGCAGGTCCTTGCCCTGGGCGCTGTAGAGCTTGCCGCGGCCGCCGGTCGACTCGTCGTCGTGCAGGCGGTACGCGTGCCCGCGCGCACGCGTGGTCGCGCACAGCCCGGCGACGTTGCCGCGGTCGGGGACCTTCACCGTCTTGATGGTGCCGCCGGGGCACTCGGCGGGGCGCAGCGCCTGGAGGGCCTGGCCGAAGTCGGTGCCGGTGACGTCGTCGTACTCGGTCTCCCCGTCGTCGTAGGGGACATGGACCTGCGCGAGGCGGGCACTGGTGAGGACACGGATCGGCTTCGGCTCGCTCTTGGGCTGGTAGCTCACGTCGTCCAGGACGAGACCGGAGAGGGTGTTGTAGTGCCAGCACATGCGCCAGGTGGTACCGCCGTCGAGGGTCTGCTCGATCTGGTACGCGGCCGAGCAGGCGGGCGCGGCGGCCGCGGGCGCCTGGGGCGCGGCGCCGGCGGAGGGTGCGGTGGCGAAGGCGGTGCCGAGCAGCGCGGTGACCGCGAGGCCGGTGAGGGCGGCAGCGGGCCTCGTGCGGGCGCGCCGGACTCTGTTCACGTGCATACGGAAGGACTCCCTTGTGCAGGAGAGGTATGTGGAGGGTTCGGTTCCGCCGCGGCGGTCAGGACAGGCGGCCGACGGTGCGGTCGCTCAGGTCGACGACGAGGGCGCGGGTGTCTATCCACGGTCCGTTCGTCACCTTGGCGACGACGCGCAGGCAGCGGTGCTTTCCGCAGTCGGTGAGGTCCGCGGGCACGCGCGCGACGGTCTCCTTGCGGAAGATCATGCCGCTGAGCTGGAGCTGTCCGGCCTTGGTGAGCTGCTTGCCGGTCGCGTCCTTGTAATCCGCCTTGAGGTCGGCGCCGAGCCTGTTCGCTATCAGCAGGTCCGCGGCCTCGGCCAGTTCCCCCTGGCTGGGCGGCGGCTGGACGCCCTTGTCGTTGCGCGTGTCCTCCACCTTGCCGGTGTCGAGGTTCACGGTCTTGGTGACGACGGTGTCGCTCTTGTAGTCGTAGGAGACGACGTCCGCGCGGCGCTGGGCGGCCGCCGCGCCGCTGAGGCCCGGCTCGGTCTCCGTCAGGTTGGTGGACAGGTGCTGGGGGCCGCGGTCGCCCTCCACGTCCCGGGCGGTCCTGCGCAGGTTGTTGTTCTGGACGGCGATCTTCTCGGCCCGGTCGATCTCCGCCTCGGTGAGCGGGTCCCGGCCGACCCCCTTCGCGCCCTCCTCGGGCGCCGCCTCGACCGTCCCCTCCGGCGCCACGGCGTCCTGCTGGGCCGTGCCCGCCCTGGCCGCCGCGCCGGCCTCGTCCCCCGCGCCGCCCGGCAGGCCCACGCCCACCGCGACGGCCGCGCCGGCGGTGGCCAGGGCCACCGTGGCCACCAGTTTTCCGAGATGGCGTCTTGCTAGCTCGCGCACATCTTCCCCCTGCTCTCCCGGCAGTCCCGCGTGCGGGCGCGCCGGATGTACGTGGTCTTCCTGTAAGAGGGGGCCAACTCGGAGGTGGTTCCGTCACTTTCGGGGACAGACTCACTGGTGTCGCCCGGACCGCCGGGCCGGAAGTGGAAGAGTCGACAGCATGCAGGTCTGGCCTGGACAGGCGTATCCGCTCGGTGCCACGTACGACGGCGCCGGAACCAATTTCGCGGTCTTCTCCGAGGCCGCCGACAGGATCGAGTTGTGCCTGTTGCACGACGACGGTTCGGAGACGGCGGTGGAGCTGAGAGAGTCCGACGCGTTCGTCCGGCACGCCTACCTCCCCGGCATCATGCCGGGGCAGCGGTACGGCTACCGGGCGCACGGCCCCTACGAACCCGCGCGCGGGATGCGCTGCAACTCCGCGAAGCTGCTCCTCGATCCGTACGCGCGTGCCATCAGCGGGCGCATCGACTGGACGGAGGCCGTGTACGGCTATCCGTTCGGCTCGCCGGAGGAGCGCAACGACCTCGACTCGGCGCCGCACATGATGGCGTCGGTCGTGGTGAACCCCTACTTCGACTGGGGCGACGACCGCCCGCCGCGCACCGAGTACCACGAGACGGTGCTCTACGAGGCCCATGTGAAGGGGCTGACGATGCTCCACCCGGAGCTCCCGGACGAGCTGCGCGGCACCTACGCGGCGCTCGCGCACCCGGCGGTCATCGAGCACCTCACCGAACTGGGCGTGACCGCGCTCGAGTTGATGCCGGTCCACCAGTTCGTCAACGACCACCGCCTGGTCGAGATGGGCCTGAACAACTACTGGGGCTACAACACGATCGGCTTCTTCGCCCCGCACAACACCTACGCGTCCTGGGGCGACCGGGGCGAGCAGGTCCTGGAGTTCAAGTCGGCGGTGCGGGCGCTGCACCAGGCGGGCATCGAGGTCATCCTCGACGTCGTCTACAACCACACGGCCGAGGGCAACCACCTGGGTCCGACCCTCTCCTTCAAGGGCCTCGACAATCCGTCGTACTACCGCCTCACCGACGATCCGCGGTACTACATGGACACGACGGGCACGGGCAACTCGCTCCTTATGCGCTCGCCACACGTCCTGCAAATGATCATGGACTCGCTGCGCTACTGGGTCGAGGAGATGCACGTCGACGGGTTCCGCTTCGACCTGGCGGCGACCCTGGCCCGCCAGTTCCACGAGGTGGACCGGCTGTCGTCCTTCTTCGACCTGGTGCAGCAGGACCCGGTGGTCTCGCGCGTGAAGCTGATCGCGGAGCCCTGGGACGTCGGCGAGGGCGGCTACCAGGTGGGCAACTTCCCGCCGCTGTGGACCGAGTGGAACGGCAAGTACCGCGACACCGTACGGGACCTGTGGCGGGGCGAGCCGCGCACCCTGGCGGAGTTCGCGGGCCGCCTCACCGGCTCCTCCGACCTCTACCAGGACGACGGCCGCCGCCCGCTCGCCTCGATAAACTTCGTGACCTGCCACGACGGCTTCACCCTGCACGACCTGGTCTCGTACAACGAGAAGCACAACGACGCCAACGGCGAGGAGAACCGGGACGGCGAGAGCCACAACCGGTCGTGGAACTGCGGCGCCGAGGGCGAGACCGAGGACCCCGCCGTCCTCGACCTGCGCGCCCGCCAGATGCGCAACTTCGTGGCCACGCTGATGCTGTCCCAGGGCGTGCCGATGCTCAGCCACGGGGATGAGTTCGCGCGCACCCAGGGCGGCAACAACAACGCCTACTGCCAGGACAACGAGGTCTCCTGGGTGCGCTGGGCCGACCCCGACGCGCCGCCGGAGCCGTTTCTGGAGTTCACGCGCGCGATGGTGCGGCTGCGCCGCGAGCACCCCGTCCTGCGCAGGCGCCGCTTCTTCCACGGCCGCCCGGTGGAGGGCACGCACGACGAGCTGTCGGACATCTCCTGGTTCACCCCCGAGGGCGAGGAGATGACGCAGGAGGACTGGACGGCGGCGCAGGCCCGCTCCCTGTCGGTGTTCCTCAACGGCAACGCGATCTCGGAGCCGGGGCCGCGCGGCGAGCGCATCGTGGACGACTCGTTCCTGCTGCTGTTCAACGCCTCGCCCGAGGTGCAGGAGTTCGTCGTGCCGATGGATCACGGCCGGCAGTGGCAGACGGTCGTCGACACGGCGCTGCCGACGGGGCTGCCCACCGACGACGGTCCGAAGGTCCAGGCGGGTGACCGTCTGGAGCTGGTCGGGAGGAGCCTCACGGTGCTGCGACGGCCCGCTTAAGGGCTTTTCGGCGTTCACCGCGGCGCGCCGCAGCGCCGCGGTGAACGCACGAAAGGCGCGCTTGAGGGTAAGTAGTTCCGCATGACGCCTCACGCCCCGACGGCCACCTACCGGCTCCAGCTCCAACCCGATCTCGGCTTCGCCGCGGCCGCTGCCGCCGTCCCCTACCTGGCCTCCCTGGGGGTCTCCCACCTGCATCTGTCGCCGGTCTTAGAAGCAGTGCCCGGCTCGACGCACGGCTACGACGTGGTGGACTGCGCGCGCGTGCGCGGCGAACTCGGCGGCGAGGACGGACTGCGGGCGCTGGCCGCCAAGGCGCGCGAGCACGGCCTCGGCCTGGTCGTGGACATCGTGCCCAACCACATGGCCGCCTCCCCGCGGCACAACAGGCCGCTGTACGAGGTGCTGCGCGACGGCCCCGCGTCGCCGTACGCGCGCTGGTTCGACATCGACTGGGAGGCGCAGGGCGGCCGGGTCCTGCTGCCCGTCCTCGGCGGCCCCGTCGGCGAGGAGCTGTCCGCCCTCAAGGTGGAGGGGGACGTGCTGCGCTACTACGACCACGTCTTCCCGCTGCGCGAGGGCACCCGCACGCTGCCGCTGCCGCAGCTCCTGGACGCCCAGTGGTACCGCCTGGCCTGGTGGCGCCTCGCACGCACGGAGCTGAACTACCGGCGCTTCTTCACCATCTCCGACCTGATCGGCGTGCGCCAGGAGGAGCCCGAGGTCTTCGAGGAGACCCACGCGACGATCCTGCGGCTGCTGCGCGAGGGCGTCGTCGACGGGCTGCGCATCGACCACCCCGACGGCCTCGCCGACCCCGGCGGCTACCTCCAGCGCCTCAGCGACGCGACGGGCGGCCGCTGGACCGTCGTCGAGAAGATCCTGGAGGACGACGAGCACCCGCCCGCCGCCTGGCCGGTCGCCGGGACCACGGGCTACGACGCGATGCGCCACATCGACGGCCTGTTCACCGACCCGGCGGGCGCGGACGAGCTGCTCGGCCTCTTCCGCCGGTTCACGGGCGTCACTGCCGACCGCGGCGGCGAGTGGGCGGCGACCGCCCGCCGCGCCGCCCACCACGTCGTCACGCACGAGCTGGCCGCTGAGATCGACCGCCTCACGCGCGAGGCGACCGCCCTGTGCGCCGAGAAGCCGGAGCTGCGCGACCACGCGCCCTGGGCGCTGCGCACGGCCCTGCACGAGCTGCTGGTGCGCGTCCCGGTGTACCGGCCGTACGCGGCCGGGGGCGTCGACCCGGAGACGGTGTTGACGGCGTCCGACGCGGCCGACGCGAAAGCCGCGTTCACCGTCGCGGAGGAGGCCCGCGCCGTCGACGCCGTACGCGACCTGGCGCTCGGGCGGCACGGGGACGGCCCCCGCCACAGGGCGTTCCGGGCGCGGTTCGCGCAGGCCGCGTCGGCGCTGCGGGCCAAGTCCGTCGAGGACACCGCCTTCTACCGGTACACGCCGCTCCTGTCCGCCCTGGAGGTCGGCGGCAACCCGCAGAGCCCGGCGGTCACGGCCGAGGCGTTCCACGCGTACTGCGCGCGCGTGCAGCGCGACTGGCCCTGCACCTCGACCGCCCTGTCGACCCACGACACCAAACGCAGCGCGGACGTCCGGGCGGGCATCGCGACGCTCAGCCAGTGCCCGACGCAGTGGGAGGCGCTGCTCGCCCTGGTGACCGAGCTGACCGCGCGCGGCGGCGCCGGCAGCGCGCCCGACCCGCAGACGGCATGGGCCGCCTGGCAGACGGTGGCCGGGCTCGGCCCCGCCGACCCGGAGCGGTTGCAGGGCGCGCTGCTCAAGCACGCGCGCGAGGCGGGCCTGTACACGACGTGGACCGAGCAGGACGAGACCTACGAGAGCGCCCTGCGCGACTTCGTGGCGTCCGGCCCCTGCGGCCCGCCCGGGGAGGAGGTGCTGCGCTTCATGGCGGACCTCGCCCCCGACGTACGGGCCAACGTCCTGGGCGCGGCCCTGGTGCACCTCACCATGCCGGGCGTCCCGGACGTCTACCAGGGCACCGAGCACGCGTACCGCGCCCTGGTCGACCCGGACAACCGGACGCCCGCCCGCTTCGAGGCCGCCCAGGAGCCGGGCACGCTCTCCGCGGAGAAGGAGGCGCTCACCAAGGCGGCGCTCCACCTGCGCAGGGAGCACCCCGAGTGGTTCGGCGGCGCCGCCACCTACGAGCCACTGCCCGCCGAGGGCCCGGCCGGGCAGCACTGCGTGGCCTACGCGCGCTCGGGCCACGTCGTCGTGGCCGTCACCCGGCTCTCCCTGCGGCTCGCCGAGGCGGGCGGCTGGCAGGAGACGCGGCTCGCGCTGCCGCCCGGCGACTGGACGGAACTGCTCGACCCGGGCCGCCAGTTCACCGGCGACGCGCGCGTGGCGGAACTCTTCCGGCAGTCGCCGGTGGCGTTGCTGGTACGCGCCTGAGCAGGACGGCGTAGCCTGCACCGGCGACGAAGCGGAGCACAAGCCTTCTTGACAGGCAAGGCCGAGCGTGGGGTACTGCGGATGCTGACGCCAGGAGCACCAGCGGGGGTGAGTCATCTGACGGATCAGCGGTACCCCACCACGGCCGAACTGGCCCGGTCAGCGCGGGAGCTGGCGACTCACCGGCCCGATCTGTGCCGCTTACGCCGGATCGGCACGTCACGTGAGGGCCGCCCGCTGCATCTGCTGTCCGTCGGGCACGACCCGCGTACCGTCCTCGTCGTCGCCGGGGCGCACGCCAACGAGCCGACGGGCGGCGCGACCGCGCTGCACCTGGCCGAGCGGACGCTCCTCGAACCGGCCCTGCGCTCCGACCGCTCCTGGCACTTCCTGCTCTGCGCCGACCCGGACGGCGCGGCGCTGCACCGCACGCCCGCCCCGCGCACCCTGCTCGACTACCACCGGCACTTCTTCCGCCCCGCGGGGCCCGAGCAGCCCGAGTGGTCGCTGTCGGTGCTGCCCGCGGACCGGCTGCCGCCGGAGACGACGGCGCTGACCGGCGCCATCGACGAGCTGCGCCCCTACCTCCAGGTCTCCTTGCACGGCACCGAGCTGGGCGGGAGCTGGGTGCAGTTGACCCGGGACATCCCCGGGCTCGCGGAGGCGTTCGCCAAGTCGGCGGCGGAGCTGCACATACCGGTGGAGACGGGCGCCTGCGACGCGGCGGGCTGGCCGACGTCCGGGCCGGGGGTCCATGTGATGCCGGGACTCGACGCGCGGGCCGCGTTCCCGAGCCTGCCCGACGACGCCCGGCACTCCACCTGGCACCACGCGCACCGCTACGGCGGCTCCACGGCCATCATCGAGGTGCCGATGTGGGCCAGCGACCTGGTCGACGACCCGGCCCCGCACCCCGCGCCCGAGCGGGCGCTGCGCCGCATCTCGGCGCGGCTCAGCCGCGACACCCGCCTCGTCGAGGCGATCCTCATGGAGACGCTGCCCCGCCTGCCGGACACCACGGGCCCGCTGCTGCGCGCCGCCCGCTGGGCGCTGAGCCTGGTCCCCGGCCTCGCGGACGACTGGGTGCAACCGCCGCCGCCGGACGCGACGATGGCCTACGTCGGCAGCATCGACGCCTTCGCCCGCCGTCTCCCCCTGCGCGCCGCGGCGATGCTCCTGCGCGTCCTGGAGGAGGCCGGCGACCCGGCGGCGCCCCGCCTCGACGCGCTCGTCACCCGCTGGTGCGAGGTGTACGGGACGCGGTTCGGGGCGCGTTGGGTGCCGGTGGCCCACCAGGTCGAGCACCAGGCCCGTACGACGATCGCGGCGGTCCGTCACGCGCGGGGCTGAGCGGGACGCGCCGGGGTCAGTTGGCCGAGAGCCGGAACGAGATGTGGCCGAAGGCGACCTGGTCGCCGTCCTGCACCACGGCCGCCCCGGTGACGCGGCGGCCGTTGACCGTCGTGCCGTTGGTGGAGCCGAGGTCGCGCAGGACCCACATGCCGCCCTGGCGGCTCAGCTCGGCGTGGACCCGGGAGACCGTGTCGTGGCTCAGGCGCAGCCCGTTGGCCGGGTCGCGGCCTATGCGCAGCGGGTACGGGCTGCTCTGCGGCGGCAGCAGCAGCTTGGGCAGCCGCTCGACGGTCCAGGCCCTGCGCATCCGCACGGTGAACCCGGAGACGGCGCCCACGGCGCCGAGGATCGCGCGGGACCAGCGGTTCTCGCCGCGCAGATCGGCGGTGAGCGCGTGCAGTTCGTCGGACCTGCGGGCGGCGAGCGCCAGCTCCATGCGGCGCACGAACGTATCGTGCGAGAGGCGCCCGAGCGCGACGCCGTCCCTGAGCACCGCCAGCGCGCGGTCCCGCTCGGCGTCGGTGAGCCGCGCGGGGTACGTCTGGTGTTCAAAAGAGGACGTCACGCCTGTGATTGTCGGGCAGCGGGACCGCAGTGTCCAGAAAACCGAGGGCGCCCCCGGTCGCCGGCGGTCACAAAAGAACCGGCCAGTCGCGGCGATTTACCGGCGAAACGATCATTCCTGTCGCAGGATGGACGCGTCGTCACTGTCGGCAGACATCCGGCTACGAGGGGGAAGCGTCCGTGCGTTTCGAGGTGTGGGCACCCAAGGCAGAGCAGGTCACGCTCCATTGCGACGGCGACACGCGGGCGTTGGAGCGCGACCCCGGCCGCGCGGGCTGGTGGTCGGGCGAGGCCGAGGCGCGGGACGGGACGCGGTACGGGTTCGCGCTCGACGACGGCCCCGTCCTGCCCGACCCGCGCTCGCGCCGCCAGCCCGACGGACCCGACGGCCTGAGCGCGGTCGTCGACCACGAGCGGTACGTATGGCGGTCGGGCTGGGCCGGGCGGGACCTGACCGGCGCCGTCCTCTACGAGCTGCACGTGGGCACGTACACCCGGGAGGGCACGCTCGACGCGGCGGCCGAGCGCCTGGCCCATCTGGCCGAACTCGGCGTCACGCACGTCGAGCTGATGCCGCTGTGTCCCGTCCCCGGCCGGTACGGCTGGGGGTACGACGGGGTCAGCCTGTGGGCGGTGCACGAGCCGTACGGCGGGCCCGAGGCGCTGAAGCGGTTCGTCGACGCCGCGCACGAGCTGGGGCTCGGCGTCGTCCTCGACGTCGTGCACAACCACTTGGGCCCCGCCGGCAACTATCTGCCCGCGTTCGGCCCGTACTTCACGGACAACTACCACACCCCGTGGGGCAGCGCCGTGAACCTGGACGCGCCCGGCTCCGACGAGGTGCGCGCCTACCTGATCGGCAGCGCCCTCGCCTGGCTGCGCGACTACCGCCTGGACGGCCTGCGCCTGGACGCCGTCCACGAGCTGCACGACCGGCGCGCCCTGCCGTTCCTGGAGGAGCTGTCGACGGCGGTGGACGACCTCGCCGAGCGGCTCGGGCGGCCGCTGTTCCTGATCGCCGAGTCCGACCTGGACGACCCGCGCATGATCACCCCGCGCGCGGAGGGCGGCCTCGGCGTCCACGCGCAGTGGAACGACGACGTGCACCACGCCGTGCACGCGGCGGTCACCGGGGAGAGCGACGGCTACTACGCCGACTTCGCGCGCGAGTCGCTCGCCGCCGTCGCCAAGACGCTGACGCACGGCTTCTTCCACGACGGCACGTACTCCTCGTTCCGCGGCCGCCACCACGGCCGCCCCCTGGACCGCGCCCGCACCCCGGGCCACCGGCTGCTCGCCTACACGCAGACCCACGACCAGATCGGCAACCGCGCGCAGGGCGACCGGCTCGCCGCCTCCGTCTCCCCCGGGCTCCTCGCGTGCGCGGCGACGCTGGTCCTGACGAGCCCCTTCACACCGATGCTGTTCATGGGCGAGGAGTGGGCGGCGAGCACGCCGTGGCAGTACTTCACCGACCACACCGACCCCGAGCTGGCGGAGGCCGTCCGCAAGGGCAGGCGCCGGGAGTTCGCGGCGCACGGCTGGGCCGAGAAGGACATCCCCGACCCGCAGGACCCGGCCACCCGGGAACGGTCCTGCCTCGACTGGTCGGAGCAGGCGACGGGCCACCACGCGCGCGTGCTGTCCTGGTACCGCGACCTGATCGCCCTGCGTCACGCCCGTACGGACCTCCAGGACGCGGATCTGTCGGCGGTCAAGGTCGCCTTCGACGAGGAGGCCCGCTGGATCGCGTACCGCAGGGGCGATCTGCGGGTGGCGGTGAACCTGTCGGCGGGGCCGGTGTCGATCCCGCTGGGCCGCCCGGTGGCCCAGGTCCTCGCGGCGTGGGAGCCGGTGGAACTGCCGGGAGCGGACGGGCTGTTGACGGTGCCGGGCGAGTCGTGCGTGATCGCCGTGGCTCCTTGAGGTCCGGCTCGGCTAGACCTGCTCCAGCAGGATCGGCTCCCAGGCCCGTTCGAGTCGCGTCCGCAGCAGGGGTACGGGGCTGTCCGCGTCGTCGCCGTGGAGGCGGTCGGCGAGGCGCAGCAGGGTGTCGCAGCGGGCCAGCCACAGGCCCCGCAGGCAGACCCGGGGCCCGTACCCGGCGAGGGTCGCCGAGCGCACCGCCGCCCGCGCGCCGACCGCGCCCGCGAGGCCCGCGATGTCCTCGGCGGGGTCGCCGGCCGCCGCGCCGGTCCAGTCGAGGACCCCGCGCACCCGCCCGCCCCGGTCGACCCTCAGATGCCCGCCCTTGAGGCCGTGGTGGACGAGGACCGGGTCGCCGAGGGGGCCGAGCTGGACGACGGCCCGGGGCGTCAGCTGGTCGAGCCGCCCGGCCTCGAACTCGTCGTCCGCGTCGAGCTTGCGGGCCGCCGCGCCCGCCGCCCGGCGCAGGTCCTCCAGAGGGCGCGGCGCCTCCTTCGGCACGCCGAGCGCCGTCGCGCGGGCCACCGGCACCTCGTGCAACCCGGTGAGCAGCGCGGCGAGGTCCTCCTCACCGGCCGCGGTGACGTCACGGACCTCGGCCGACTCGCCGGGCAGCCGTGTGTCCAGGGTGCAGGCGAGGCCGGGCGCCCACTCCCCCGACGCGACGGACGCGGGCACGCCGACAGCCACGTACGGCCGGACCAGATCGCGCAGCCGGAGTTCGCGGCGCAGCCGCCGCGACGCCTCACCGTCCGGTGCGAGGCGCAGGACGTGCCGGTCGCCGACCCACCAGGTGGTGTGTCCGCCGCCCTCGGCGGCCGGGCGCACCTCGGCGCCGCCGCCGTCCGGGGACAGGGTCGCGAGGATGCGGTGCACGGTGTCGGGGGTGAGCGGCTCCGGCGCGGGCATGGTGGTCAGCCCACGATCGCCAGGTCCCGGGCGGTCGCGTTGAGGCGCCGGCCGCCGTCCTCCGTGACCGTGACGATGTCCTCGATCCGCACGCCGAAGCGGCCCGGCAGATAGATCCCGGGCTCCACGGAGAAGCACATGCCGGGGACGAGCGGCTGCTCCTCGCCCTCGATCATGTACGGCGGTTCGTGGGTGGTGACGCCGATGCCGTGCCCGGTGCGGTGGATGAAGTACTCGCCGTACCCGGCGTCGGTGATGACCTGGCGGGCGACGCGGTCGACCTCCTGGCAGGCGATGCCGGGCCGCACGGCGTCGCAGGCGGCGGTCTGCGCCTCGCGCACGATGTCGTGGACGCGGCGCTCCTCGTCGGTGGGTTCGCCGACGTGCACGGTGCGGGTGGTGTCGGAGCCGTAGCCGTGCTTGAGGCCGCCGAAGTCGAGGACGACCATGTCGCCGTCCTGGATGACGCGGTCGCTCGCCTCGTGGTGCGGGTTGGCACCGTTCGGGCCCGAGCCGACGACGGTGAAGTCGACCTGCGAGTGCCCGAACTGCCGCAGCAAATCCGCCAGTTCGCGGGCGATGTCGCTCTCCTTGCGCCCGGCGAAGGTGGTCTTCCTGATCTCCTCGTACGTGGCGTCGGCGGCGGCTCCGGCGGCCGCGAGCCGCTCCAGCTCGGCGGCGTCCTTGACCCCGCGCAGCATGGGCAGCGCCTCGGTGAGCGAGACGTACGAGGTGTCGGGCAGGGTGCGCTGGAGGCCGAGGAGGTGCATGGCCCAGGCGTTGTCGCTGACGCCGAAGCGGCCGGTCGCGCCCCGCGCGCCGAGGAGCGGGGCGGCGACCGCGTACGGGTCCTTGCCGTCGGTCCAGTCGCGCAGGGTCATCGCGTCGGCGCCCGCGGCCTTGGCGGCGTCCGGCGCCTCCAGGGTCGGCACGACGAGCGTCGGCTCCTGTCCCTCGGCGAGCACCAGGAGGGTGAGCCGCTCGGTGTCGGCCGGCACGTGGTACCCGGTGAGCCACACCAGGTCGGGCCCCGGCGCGACGAGCACCCCCGCGAGCCCGGCGTCGGCCGCGGAGCGCGCGGCGCGCTCCATCCGGGCCCGGTAGTCGGCGGCGGTGAAGGGGGCGGGTGTGCCGGTCGTCATGCGGGGGCCTCCTGGGCGCGGACGGGGTGCGGTCGTCTACGGGAGCATCCTGCCCGGCCGGGGTGGCGGACGCGAGTCCGTTCCCGCCCCTTCTCGCGCCCTGCCGCTCATACATGGAAGTTCGTGACCGCCGTCAGGTCACGAGGCCGGGTGTCACCGCGAGCGTCTGCCGCACACCGTCGCGGTGGCGCACCACGAGGAGCACCTGGCGCCCCGGGCGGGCGTTCGCCACCCGGGCCACCAGGGCGCGCGCCGAGCCGATGTCCACGGCCCCGAAGCGCGTGACGACGTCGCCGCGCACCAGTCCGGCCGTGTATCCGGGGCCGGGGACGTGCACGGCGACGACGAGCGCGCCGGGGCCTTGCGGGGCGTCGGCGACCTCCACGCCGAGGATGGTGCGGGCGGGGGCCTTCTCCGCCGGCCGGGCGTCGGTCATCGCCTTCTCCTGTGGGCGCTGCTGTACCCCGGCCGCCTTGCCCGCGCCGCTGATGTCACTCGCGCCGCTCGTGCCCCGTGCACCGCTCATGTCGCTCAGGCCGCTCAGGCCGAGGACCGTGGTGCCGACGGCGCCGAGGCCCGCCCCGGCAAGCACCAGGGCCAGGGCGCAGAGCAGCCCGGCGAGCAGACCGGCCGTGCGCCGGCCACCACCACCTCGTACGACGTCCGGGCGGCGGGAGCCCGCCCCCGCCGTCCCGGGCATCGATCTCGGCCGCAACGCAGTCCGTTCCATGGTCACAGCCCTACCCGTCGCGGTCCGCCGCCACGGGCCACGAACGGGTGAGAATCAGTGGCCGCCGTGTCCTCCGTGGCCGCCGTCGTGCCCGGCCCCGTGGTCGAACCTCAGGGCCTCCTGCGGCGCCACCACGAACGGGCGCATCATGCCCATGTCCTCGTGCTCGAGCAGGTGGCAGTGGTACATGAACCGGCCGTACGCCCCGTCGAACCTGCCCATGACGCGGAGCATCTGGCCGGGCAGGGCGCGGAAGACGTCCTTGTACCCCTGCTCGTTGGGCGGCAGCGGGACCGGTTTGGACCCGTCGTAGGCGACCGGCTGCGTCGTGCCGCCGATCTCCGTGCTGAACCCGGAGGCGTCGTACGTGTCGCGGCCGAGGATCTGGAAGTCGGCCAGGTGGATGTGCATCGGGTGCACGACCGGCGGGTTCACCGCGAGGTTGAGGAAGCTCCACTGCTCGTGGCTGCCCTCGGCGACGGTGAAGCCGAGCCCGTCGTTGAAGGTGCGGGCGATGCGCCGGTACGTCTTCAGCCTGCCCTTGTCGTCGACGAGCTGGATGACGCCCTCGGCCGGGACCTTGAGGCCGGCGGCCTCCGCCTCGTCGACCTCTGCCATCTCCCACATCTCCGGGTGGCCGCCGCCGCCCTTGGTCGCGGGCGGGGTCAGCACGATCAGCCGGTGGCCGTGCTGGATGTCGTGGGTCAGCTTGCGGAAGGAGCCGGAGAGGACCTCGGGCAGCGTGAACGGGTCGGGCTCGCACTCCTCGGCCTCGCCCACCCGGAACTCCAGGACATGCGGGTACGGCACGTTCCCCGCCGCGTCGGGCACGCCCGGCGCCTGGTTGGGCCCCTTGTTGACCAGGCGGACCCGGCGTCCGGCGAGCGCCGCGAAGTCGATGAGCAGGTCCATGCGCTCGGCCGGGGCGACGGTGAGCGCCGGCAGCGCCTCGTCGAAGTCGACGGGCACGGGGCGCGGCAGGAGCCCGCCGTCGCTGCCGATCTGGTGGAGGACGCCCGGGACGGGCTGGTCGTCCTCGTCGATCAGGACCAGGTCGAAGATGCGCGCGTTCGAGGCGTTGACCAGGCGGAAGCGGTACCAGGCGGCGTCGACGGCGGCGTAGGGCCAGATGCGTCCGTTGACGGTGGTGTAGGGGCCGGTGAACGGCAGGGAGACGGGCTTGCCGGTCTCCGCGTTCTTCGGGTCGACGATCACCGTCTTGTGCAGCAGCCGCCCGTTCAGCGTGCCGTCGGCGTCCGTGTCCAGGTTCCGGTCGGCGAGGAGCAGCGGGATCTCCCGCTCGCCGCCGGGCAGTCCCAGCGCGTCCTCCTCGTCGTCGCGGATCAGGTAGGTGCCGTACAGGCCGGACTGCACGTTCCAGCGGGTGATGTTCATGGCGTGGTCGTGACCGAAGGGTGCAACCCCGCCTCTGACCTGGGAAAACACGGATTCTGAGCATTCCACTCGCTCACAGGTGTCCGAGGCGGGACCACCTACGGCGAACGGGCAACGATGGAACGGCAAGACCTTCCCAACCTGCGGGCACTGGGCTTCAAAGACGACGAACTCAAAGAGCTGGGGCTCTGGGAGCCAGCAACCGGCGAACCGGCTGATCTGGCAGAGGCGTACATCAGACGGTCGAAGAAAAAGGACACCCTCACTGCACTGCGCGGCCATCTGCGCGATATCTGCCGCAGGGCGCACGAAGAGGGAAAGACTGTCCGGCATGTCTGGTTTGAACAGCGCAGCGCCAGCAAGGCTCATATCCGCCGCGAAGAATTCGACAGCTCCTGTGACGCCGTGCTGCGCGGACTTTCCAAGACGCTCTACGTCTGGCGTACTGACCGGCTTTCACGGCGGGGCATGGGTGCTGTCGACAGGCTGATTGACGACTTCGAGCGGAAACAGCGCGCACGCATCGTATCCACCAGTGAGGGACTGGACTCTTCACAGCCTGGCATGCGCATTGTGTTCGGCATCCTCGCTGACCGCGCACGTGAAGAGGCTAAGTCCATCACAGAACGCACCCAGTCAAGTTCTGATGAATTCAAACGGGAGGGAAACTGGCACGGCGGAGTGACACCCTTCGGCCTTTACTCGCCCAAGGGTTCAAAGAAGCTGAAGCGACTGCCGTCTGAATATCCGTTGGCCCGCCGCATCGCTGAGTACCTTCTAGCTAGCAAGGTGCCCCAATGGATTGCCGAGAAGCTGAACAGCGAAGGGAAGCGCACGCGAAAGGGGAAGATGTGGCGCGCGCAGACCATCATCCATCTCGCCCACTCTCCCGCATGGGCCGGTCTAGTTCCTAACCGTCAGCGGGTATTCGACGCTGACGGCAATCCTCTCGACAAGTGGGTCAAGCGCGCTGAACCGCTGCTGAACACTAAGGGTGAGCCGGTGAGCTGCGGCGAAGGTGTCGTGACGTACGCAGAATGGCTCAAGATTCAGCGCATCCTGTCCGGCCGCACTAGTAATGAGCGCGGCAAGGGCCGCAGCAAGGGAACGGGGCGGGGCGTTCGCCAGCACAAGACCGTGGCGGGTTGGATTCTACGATGCCCGCGCTGCTCTGGCCCCATGTCCAACGGCGGAACCAACTATCGGTGCGACACTCGGGCCACTCAAGGAAAGACAGCCTGCGAAGGAACGGTAACGGCCCGGGCGCGAGTGGACGAAGCCGTTGCAGTGCTCTGGATTAACCATATCTGGAGCCTACGGCCCGAATCCCCGACCATCCGAGAAATAGCTCGGCGCTGGCTGGCCTACGAAAGTCCCGAAAAGGAAGCACGCAAGCAGCGGGCCACAGCCCTGTATGACGCCGCCATTGAACGGCAGGTTAAATTGCGTAAGGAGTTCTTCGTTTTCGGCCGCATGGACGAAGCCACTTTTGAGAGTCTTCGGCAGCAACAAGATGAGTTGGTTGCCGAACTCCGGAAGGAACTGGATGAACTGTCATCCGGGGAAGACCTAACGCCACTCATGGACCCAGAAGCGCTGGCAGCCATTTGGCAGGCAGAGGGCATTGAAGGGCGACGGGAGCTGTTCAAGGCTGCATGCAAGAAGCTGACCATTTCGCTACCGACAAAGCCCGGCGACAGGACACCAATCTTTGACCGGCTCCAGCCGGAATGGCGGGACGAGACCGTTAATCCGGCAGCCGAGGCAGCTTGGGACAGACGGGAAGCCAGATTGACACAACCCGCTGGCTAATCCGAAGAGAAGGAATGGCACCGGTCCGGCAGGACTTTGGCGAGTGACAGCCGGACCGGTGTCCCTGAAAGCAAGGCACCATCATGACACGCGAAGAATTTCGGGCACAGTGCGACGCCGAAGAGGCAGCGTTCAACCGTGAGTTGGAGTGGCGGCAGATCACGCGGAAGCTGGAAGCCCTGTACGGCGCCGTGAGGGCCGGAGACAGCACCGCCTACACCCGCCAGCGCATCACCCGGCTTGAGGCGCTGCAACAGGCACTCATGGGCTTCCCTGGCGCGCTGACAGCCTGAGACTCCCTGGCCCCGTCTGGCTTCGCTGCCGGGCGGGGCTTTCTCATGCCCTCAGACGCCCGCCGAACGCGTTACGGCTAGGCCAGAGACCGGACCAGCCGACAACGCCACCAGTGGGCACCTGAGCGCCTTTCAGGGATGCACTGGCACCAAGGGGTCGACCGGACGCCGGAAGGGCTCAGATGGGCACCCATGACTCCCAGAAGCGGACAGCGGAAACGGGCGAAAATCTGGTAACCGTGTAGCTGGTTTCTGACACTCCATCAGCACACAGCCCCTGACCAGCGGAAATGTAGAAGTGTAGTTTCCCCCCATACTTCAGTTTCCTCTCATGAGTCTTAGCAGCGATATCCAGACCGACCCGCGAACCTACATTTCTACACACCTCCAAGACGGATACAGGGCGAATTTAGGCGGAACCCCTAAAGAGGCCCCTTTTTCCACTCCTCGGCGCGTTCCGCTGGCAGTCGCCCGCTACTGCACCAACGCCAGAATGTCACTGATTCTCTAAGTGATACACGTCACATAATTCACTGGGTCTGCAATGTCCGAATGCGCATAGTTCGGGGGCACTCCACTCGCTAGACACATTACGAAGGGGAAGGAACATCAAATCCCCGGCGGGTGGCAGCCACACCAGACCCGTGCACTTAGACGCCCTGTTACGGGGGCTCAATACCGTGACCAGAACCAGCCCCCGGACAAGGGTCGAGTAATTGAAGGCGCGTGGCTGCCCCTTCTGTTGCTCCCCTCGTCTGGGGGCTTTTCTCGTATCCGCGCATATGCGGGCAGCCACTCAGAAAGACTTCCACCATGCCTACGGCACGTAGTGACTACAAAACAGCGCACAGGCGCGTTGTTGAGATCAAAGGACCGGCTAGTCACAAACCCTGTGAGTTCTGCGGAACCTTCGCCACTGACTGGGCCTACGACCACCAAGACGACGCTGAGGTTTACCGGGACGGTTACCTCTGGTCTGAGAGCACGGCCCACTACATGCCGCTCTGCGTGCGCGACCACAGAGCGTATGACCGGTCCTTTCGGAAGTACGGCAAGAGCGCTCTTCCTGCTGTCGCTGAGGCGCTTCGTGAGGCGGCACGGGAGCACTACGAAGAGCGACGGCAGGTAGTTGAGACTGCGGCTGTTGCTTCCTGGCGTGCCCGTGAGCGCGGCCTAGCAGGTAAGCCAGGGATTGACCACAGCAAGCCGTCTGCCGACGCCGTGCGTGCCACTCAGGCGAGTCTCAGCAATGCCTACGCTCAAGGGCCGTCCGGCATCTCCCCGGAGGAGCTACGGGCTTCATGGGTTCGCTGGTCCGGTGACTTCCTATGAACGCCCAACTTGGCTGGCTTTTCGAAGTGCTGGTGCTGGCGCTGTGGGTGTCGCTGATCTACCAAATGGCTGGCGTCATCTAAAGACCAGGGCAGGGGCTTGTACTAGCCAGAGGCAAGCCCCTGCCCTTCCCTTTTCCCTGCAATAGGAGTGCTCCCAGATGGACGCTATCGGCGCTGAGCAAGCGATAGACATTCTTGAATCACACGCAATCGTGCCGAGAGATGACCGGCAGCGGGACGAGCTGTTCGCGGCGTTCGCGTGGTTGCGCATCAACGCAATTCCCGAGATTGACACCACCTACGAAAATCCGTAGGTGATCCCCCTGAAAGGAACCCCATGAATGACACCCCCTGGTACATGCGCACCGTTGAGCCCGGCGATGAGGGCGCCAGCGTTGATGGACAGCGTTGGATGATTGAGTCTCTGGCTTCCACGGCCAGCGAATCGGACGATGCTGTGGTTGCCCACCTCAAGAACGCTGAGGCTAAGGGCTTCGAGATCAACCCGGATCAGCGAATGGCTATGGGTTACGCGACCGTGGCCCGGAAGGCTGCCGCTCAGCTCGGTGAGGCTACGCCGAAGACCTCCAGCGTCAGTACAGACCCCATCACCCCTGAGCAGCGTATTGCGCGCGGCTATGGCGCCTGAAAGGAATCACCATGACCGACGACATTCGCCCTGCCACTCAGGATGAACTAGAGAAGGCGCGCAAGGCCGCTGAGCGTGCCGCAGCCAAGGTTGCTGAGCTAGAAGCGGCTGAGGCTGTCAAGCTCGACGCTGAGGCAGCAAAGCGCCTTGAGCGTACCCAGGAATACGACAAGGGCTTTTACTCCCGCTGGCGGGACGTTGCCGCAGATGCCAATGAATCAGAAGGCAGTACGGCAGTTCCCGACTATGACCCTGCGACGATGGGTTTCCTTGAGGTGCTAATCAGGCAGGTTGCCGTTGAGCAGAAGCGCGTGTACGTCCGGAACCATGCCCGACGCGCTGAGTCCACCCTAGGAGTTCCATCTAACCAAAGCGTGGTTCCAGATGACCGGTACCGCGCCGTGGACATCGTTGAGCACATCAACGCACTTATCGGCCGGGAAGCCGGACGCCGTGCCAAGAAGTTCAACGATGCTCTTGAGGCTGAGCGAGAGAAGTTCATCAATGGCGAGTGACGCGCTGGACCCCGGGCCGGATGGTTCGTATCCCTGGTTCCCCCGGCTTCCGGATGGTTCCCCGGCCTGGTCGGATCGCTGCCCAGAGGGTTACCAGGGGACGCGAATGCCACGGGGCCTGAGTGCTGTTGTGCGGAATGGCCAGCGGTACGTCATTGACCTCACTCCGCGCGATTCTGCGGGTAACCCGATCGTCCCGCCAGTCATCCCATGAGAGACGAACCTGTTAGTGGGCTGCCCTGCGTCTCGTCGCGCGGGGCGCCTACTCCTTCGTCCCGTCATTATCCAGCGCAATCCGAACCTTTTCAGTGAAGTCGGAGATGGAGCGGCTGAATTCCACGTATTTCCAACACCCATCTTCCCACTTCTCAGCCAGACTACGTGCACCTGGATGATTTCCCGTCACAATCGTCACCCCGAGCGAACCGTAAACACTACCCGACTTGTCAATTACAACAGCTACTGCTGTACTCACTTCCTTCGGGCCCGCAATCTGCACCCTCGTCGCGGTCTTCCTAACCTTTTCGTGAAGTGACTTAGATTCACTGATCGTCGCCGCTAGGTCCATGCCCGGCGGAAGGATGCGAAGGCGTTCTAGGTCATCGAAGTCTTGTGGTGCAGGAGCTAGCAGAATCTTGGTCAGGTTCGCGTGCTCCTCTGCTGCATCTATGAATTCCTCGTATACAGCCTGCCGTGAATCACGTCTCTGTCTCACATGCTCCGCCCGTGCCGCCATCCTCGCTTGTTCGCGTGCTGACCATCCAGTAGCCAGCGCTGCACCAATGGTTGCAACCGACCCTGCCAACGCCCCCAGCACCGCCGCCAATCCCGCATCCATGGCGCAACCTTCCCGGCGCACCAGGCATGCGGTCAAGGGCACCTGCCCGGGGTGTGCTGCCGCAACCAGGCACCCTCAGCCGGCTGAAATCACGGCCATTTCTGACCTGCGCCTTTGCTGCGCCGCAACTTCGCTGGCGCGTGTGCTGACGCTAACGAATCGCCTTATCTAGCAAGTACATAGGCTTTGTCGGCCAATCTGCGATCTGGCCGCTCAACGTGGCAGTAACGCCCCCTGTTTCGTCACGCAATTCTGAGATCGATTCTGCCAGCTCCTGCATGGACAGCGTTCCCCAGGGGTCCGGCAGAAATACGGTGTAGTGCCCGAGAACTACATGGACACTACTCAGGTTCTCTGGTTCTCGGACAATCATGATTGACCGAGTATTACTGTCAGCCTTGGGGTTGAATCCGATGGTTAGTGGAAGTTCCGTTAGCGAATCTGACTTCAACTGTGCGCGAATCGGATCAAGTGCCGGTCGAAGAATGTAGCGCCAGCCCAAGGCCGCGAATGCGGCCAAGTAGGCGGAGCGAATCCACGAGACATCCGCATGCTGAGGTGAAAAGCGCTCCGTAAGGGTAAAATTGAACTTCGGCGCTTCGCCCCGTTCAGATGCCTCACGTAGAGCCTTTTCGTGGGCATCAAGCATCGCCGGGTCATTTTGTTTCGGGACCCCCTGCATGAGCCATCCTGTCCCGGAACTCTGCACCTCCCCTCGTACAGAGATACCGTCCGCCAGGAATACAGCACGTACGGGTCGATTGGTTTGCTTTCCCAGCAAGAAGTTATGCACGTCCGCACGCCTTATTGCATGAGCGTCAAAATGTCGACCCGCATCGTTGTTGCAGCGCTTACACGTGAGCAGCATTCCCTTTCCGCCGAGCGCATCGGGTGGCACGTGTTCCGTGGTCAGCACTTTCGCCGCAACCGCTTCGAACGGATATGCGATCAAACAGCACGGACACGCGTAGTAATCGTCTTCAGTGGTCGGCAGTCGATCAGCAAGCCGAAGTTGTTCGAGTGCTTGCCGGAAGAGTGGTGCGCCTTCACGGAACCACTGCTCTCGCTTGTCCATGCCTAGATTATGACTCGCCAGCAGGGCTTTGCGCTCCGCATTTCACCCGGACGACCGTCAGCACGGAGCTACTAGCGCTCCCCGGGGGGCCACCCCCTCCCTCTTCCCTGGCTACTCGGCAGGGAGGCAAAAAGCTAGCGCCGCAGCTTAGAGCGTTTGCGCGGAGAGGTTTAGTCACTCACTGGCCAGATCTTCGTGACCCTGATTAGCGGGCGACCCAGAATCAGGTCGCACAGGCCGGAGAGTGAACGACCGATACAGCGGCTCGATAGCGGGTGCTCCAGAGTTCGGCTCACTCTCCTCATCCTCCTGTTTTTCTTCTTCGAAATATCGCGAAGCAACAATGTCGGCGACGATGGACTGCACGATTAGACCGTTACCGGACCGGAATGCATTGACTCCATTTACGTAGAGCACCACCGAAGCAATGCCCCCAAAGAGGAACCACGGGGTTAGGCTGGCAGCCAGGATCACCCAAAGGGGAACGGTATAGATCGCGACATTGATACGGAATTCCCCCTCGGCGTTAAGTCGATCACTCTCCATGTAGATATCTATGTTGCTTTCGATCAGATGTACGCGCAGCTCGGGAAACTCGAACTGGATGTCATCTATCAACATAGCGGGGCGGTTTTCGTATGGATCACTCACACCGCGCACGCGAAAAGCCTTCAGGGCGTGACTCTGCAATGCCACCATATCTTCGGATGTGACGAGCGCAAGTTCACCGAAGAAGAACCAATTCAGCTTCGCTATTCGCCTCCATGGCACCCTCATAACGTCACCAATAAGGTATAGAATGCATGCAAGCGCCGCTGTTACTATAGGCCTTCCCGCTATCTCCGCCAACGAATAGACGCGTTCAATAAGGCCGTTCACCTCTCCGCGCTTGGGTATTGACTCGCCAAACAGAATCCACAATTGCAGCGCGCACAACACGCCGATAGAAAATGGCGTACGAAGATGACGAAACCCTGGAAGTAGACTCGCAAGCATGCCCTAATGGTGCCACTGTTAGGGGTTCCAGGGTGCAACTTCTCCTCAATCTGTCTGGCCGGTAAGCTGGCCGGGTGGCTTTCAACCGACAGCTTCGATAGCTGTCGTGATGAGCGAGCGGGCGTCTGCCCCGTAGGCCGCAACGCCTTGCAAGTGCCCAAACGCCTTAAGGTATAGCGCGACATCACTTGGCTGAGTCTCTTTAATGGCAGCCGATAGGGTTTCCACATGGACGCGCCGACGGTCAAAGATGGTGAACGTTTCCAGCGGCCACGCTTGACGGGGTGCCGTGAATGGAATGACGCCCAAAGAGATTGAGGGCAGCGCCATGACAGACAGCAAGTGACCTAGCTGGGCGGCCATCACTTCCGGGCTGCCAATCCGGTACCGCAACACGGACTCTTCAATCAGCACCGCGAACCTGTGGTCACCTTCGCGGATCACGTGCGACCGTTCCATGCGCGCCGCCACTGCATCTGACACATCGTCAGGCGTACCGCGAAAGCGAGCAATCGAGGTCAGGAGCGCTGTCGCATAGCCCGGGGTCTGGAAGAATCCGGGAACGACGTTCGAGCAGTACACGTGAAACTGCCGTGTCTGCTCATAGAGCGGTGCGCCCGACTCCTGTAGCCGTCTGAGTCCGGTTCGTTGTAGCCGCCTCCACTGGACGTACATGGAATCTGCCTGCCGATTGGCAGCGATCAAGTCGCCCGCTTGTTCCGGCACCCCGCACGCTTCGCACCAGGCTCGTATATCAGCGTCGCTGGGTGGCGTCTTGGCGCGCTCGATCCGTGATGACTTGGACTCACTCCAGTCACAGCGGACAGCCAACTCACGCCCTGTGATTCCTGCGTCTAGCCGCATTTCCCGCAAGCGACCGGCTACAGCTTCCCTGGCTTCCTGGGCTTGGGACGAAGGTGAGGACATAAGTTGGCTATCCGGTCGCGCTTAGATCTTGTATTCGCTGTGAGGGGTTGCCCGCTGCCAGATGGCCTCAAATGCGGATGCGCACAGCTTCAATGTCTCTGCGTCCGTGCTGAGTTCATCCCTGACGTGGCTTCCGTCCCCGGCGAAGTGGTGGATTCGGAGTAGGCTTCCGTCGAACAGCCAGAAGTCATTGGCTGGCACCAGGAAGCCCGCCACCTGACTCCGGGACAGCCACCGAACATCTTCCCCGGCGGCTAGGTTTCCGTACGTCGCGTCGTGCTCCCAGCGGATGTATTCACTGACAGGCTCCGACACGACACGCGCCCGGCGAATCGACACACCACGCGCGACGCCATCCGCAATCGTCTGATGGAACGGGTGCCACCAGGACTCGCGGTCATTCCAGTCCACCCGTTCCCCGCGCTGCCAAGCCTCTAGCCGGGGGTTGGTGCCATAGTCATCGCGCATTTCCAGGTGGACGGCGGTGTCACGAGTATTGGCCAGTAGCTCACTGAACGGCGGAACGTTCGACGGCATCGCACGCTTCCCTGATCATCGGCACCATGCGCGCCGGAATCCTGATGACTTCTTCGCTATCCGGGATAGGTCCGTTGGCCGGTGTGTTGGTTTCGCAGACTTCGCGGAGTTCCGGCGACGCCTTCCAGCCTTGCAAGACTAGCTCTCCTGACTGTTCGTCAGCCCAAACAGTCGGGCAGTGGTCGTGATCAGTGTTCGGGTCGATGCCAACAAACCGTAGCGTCATGCCGTCCTCCGATAGCGCGTGACTTGCTCGGACTTGCACAGCCATCCTGCCCGCATTGGCCACATGGTCAAGACAGCCTGCGGCCCAACTGCCGTGCAAGCCTGTGCAAGTTCCTGGATAGCCGACTCTCGCCGTTCCTAGCGTGGTTGCCCATCGGGCCACGCGAGGGGACGGCAGACATGGCGGGGAAGACGCAGACAGTGCACATCGGTACCCGAGAGATCGTGTCCAGTCATCCGACACCGGAGATTCGGGCGACACCGGCCGAGGGTTGCGACGTGTGCGGCGCACTGGCCAAGCAATGGGATGAGTCGGAGAGCCGAGACGCCCTCACAGAGATCAACAACCACCCTCATAACGAACCGAAGGTGTCTCGGGTGTGCGAATGGGCGCGTGAGGGGGTGCCGGTCGAATGAGCGAGCTACAGAGCTTCCGAGATCGCCGTACAGGCGTCTTACCGGCCCCCGAGCTAGTCAGCCTCAGCGACACCCCCGCAGAGGCGCAGAACGTCGTACAGGCCCCCTGGTGGGAGGCGTACGGCGGACGGTTCGATGAGGCTTCCGGAATGGTCAGCTTCCCTCGCTACTCCATCCCGCCGTGCCCCTGGCCCAACTGCCACAGATGCGCCGAGGAAAGGGGGGCGTGATGGTGACAACGGCGCAGTACGGCAAGCGCGTTACGGACGGCTATCGGGTCGGCATCCTCGTGTACATCGACCCCGATTGGCTGGACCCCGAGGTACCGCCCGCCGAGCGCAAGCGCACGCCTACCGCATGGGTTCAACCCGTGGGCGGGGGTCGGGAGTGGACGGCTCGACCGGCCTATCTGGTTCCCCTGTGAGGTGGGTTCTCGTCTTCGCCGCTTGGATCACGTGGGCCGCTGTAGTCACGGTGATAGTCGCCCGAGGGTCGGCCCGATAGACCCCCTGTTGTCGGGCACAGGTCCCCCGGCGCAGGGTGTACGGCCCCGTCTGTGACGCTCTCCCCCGTAGCGCATGGGCGGGGCTGCCGTCTGCCCTGGTCAGGCCCCGTGTGCGATAGCCTGTTGGTCCCTTGGGTCACGGGTGGTCGTGGTACCACCACTGCACGGCCTGGTGGTCGTTCGGGTACTCGGCGAGCTGGGCGTCGCCGTACCCCACGGCGTTGTCCGCCCAGCCGTCGTTGCCGCCGCCGGTCTGCGCGCCGTGCAGGTGGGTGACGGACCAGGCGGGCAGGGCCGCGACGTCCGGGTTGGGCGGGACGCCCTCGCGGCCGGGGCGGGTGCTCGGGCTCGGCGCGCCGATCGGCACCTCCACGGCCGTCACCGGGTACTCGCTGCCCTTGGGTATGCGGTTCGTCCAGGCGATGCGGACCCGCTGTCCGCGCCGCACCTCGATGGTCGGGCCAGGCACCGAGCCCTCGTAGCCCCACATGAGGGTCGGAGGGAGCTGCGGGTGGAGCCGCTGCCAGGTGGGGCGCAGCGCGATCTCCGTCTCGGTGCGGACGTCGTCCGTGCGGGGCCGCAGCACCGGCGGGACCGTCAACGGCGCGATGTACGGCGTGAGTTCCCCCGGCCCCGCGACGATCTGCTCCGGCTCGGCCGGTGTGTGCGTGACGTGCTCGATGATCTCGGTCAAGGTACAGAACACCCCCGTGTGTTCTCGTCATCTCCCCGTGCGTACGGCCGGTCGGTGGCCGTACGCCTCAAGAGATGCCGGACACATCGCCCAGGTTGCCTGAAGGCCGCATTCCGGACGCGGAGGTTGTGCGACGGCCGGGGAGGGCGGGGATCCGGTCCGGTACGAAGCCGTGGGCGCGGCGCGCGAGATGCCCGGGGCGGTAGCGGTCCACGGTCCGGTGCCAGTGGAGCATCCCCGCCATCCAGTCCCGCAGGTGCCCGACATGGCTCTCGCACCGCGCGCGGTCCTCCTCGCCGAGGCCGAGGTCCGCGTAGAGGACGGGGAGTTCATGGGCCTCGACGTGCTGGAACTGGCGCATGCGCTGGGTCGTGAGGTCGTGCACGATGGAGAGCGCCGTCGGGTGGTCGGTGCCGAAGAAGTTCCGGACGACGAGGACCGCGTTGTGGATCTCGCCCTCGTACTCGATCTCCTTGCGGTACGAGACGATGTCGTTGACCAGCGTCGCGTAGTCGACGGCGGCGTTCTCCAGGGCCCGCATCGGGCCCGCGCGGTGCACCTGGGGCGGCAGGTCGGGGCCGTGGCCCGCGCGGCGCAGGCGCAGGGTGAGGTCGGCGCCGAAGGTGGCGCGGCGGGTCTCCAGGTAGTCGACGGGGTCGGGGATGCGGTGCTGGGCCCGGTTCAGGACCTCCCAGACCCAGCTCTCCGTCATGGCGTCGACCGCGGCCTTGAGCCCGGTCCGCTGTTCACGGGTCATCGGGGCGGTCGTGCGGGCCCACAGGTCGGTGAGGCCGCGCTCCAGGGCGCCCGCCGGTTCGGGCGCGGGTTCGTCCGCCACCGGCATGCAGGCCGAGAGGCGCTCGGTGCACAGCTTGGCGGCGGCGAGGTCGTGGCGCTGCCCGAAGAGCAGCGGGTAGGCGTCGTCCCCGTAGGCGGCCCAGGCGAGCCACTGGGCGCTGAGGGCGAGTCTCTCCGGGGAGCCGTCCGGGTCGAGCCCCGCCGCGCAGAGGGCGGGGTCGGCGGCGGCGAGCCTGTCCTCGTCCCAGACGCCCTCGCGGAGCAGGCCCATGGCGCGGGCCCACCGGTCGAGGTGCACGCGCGCGTGGTCGAGCGCCGGGTTGAGCCGCGCCTCGTACGGCATGAGGAAGTCCGGCACCCGTACGGGACCGACCTTCTGGTACGGCACGTGCGTGTGGGCCCGCAGCCGCTCGGCGCCGACGGACGTGAGCAGCGTGCGGACGTCGGCGGTGGCGGTGCCGGGGCCGGTCGGCCCGCGCAGGGGCGAGGGCTCCTCGACGGCGCCCTCGTTCATGTAGCGGCTGGAGCGCAGGTGCCACGCGTGTCCGCCGGACTGCCAGTCCTGGAGCCCGCGCGCGTACGCGGCGACGGCCGCGACCTCGTCGGGTGTGAGCGCCTGGTCCAGGCAGAGCGCGGGCACCTCGGTGAGCGCGGTGTGTTCGAACTGGTGCATGCGCGAGGTCAGCACGTCGTTGACGGCTTCCGCCGCCTCCTGCGTGGTGCAGCCGAAGAACGTCTCCAGGACGAGGACGCCGTTGCTCAGCTCGCCCTCGTCGCGGACCTCGCGCTCGTAGGAGAAGAGGTCGTTGCGCAGGTGCACGGCGTCGGAGAATGCTTCCTTCAGAACGCGCAGCGGGCGGGACGCGGCGACGGCCGCCGGGATCTCGGCGGTCGCGTACTCCACGAGCCCGGCCGACCAGGGGGCGCCGCCGACCTTGCGGCGCATCTCGATGTACTCGACGGGGTTGGCGACGCGGCCCTCGTTGATGTTGGACAGCTCCCACATCGACTCGTCGAGCAGGTGTTCGGTCGCCTCGGCGAAGCGGCGGCGCCAGGCGGACGACATGGCGGGCACGGTGCGCCGCCACAGGTCGGCGAGGCCCGCCTCGACGGGGTTCTCCGGCTCCGGCACCGCGGCGAAGAGGTCCATCGGCATGAACAGCGGCAGCCGCTCCAGGTGGGCCTTGCCGCCCTCCCGGTCGCCCGTGCGCTTGTACAGGTCGAGGAAGTGGTCGTCGAAGAAGAAGACCCACACGTACCAGTCGGTGATCAGGGAGAGCGCCGGGCCGTCGCAGTCGGGGTGGGTGTAGGCGCACAGCAGCCCGTAGTCGTGCGCGTCGAGGTCGCTCCGCTCCCACACGCCGCTGCCCTCCAGCATCCCCATCGCCCGCGCCCAGGCGGCGGAGTGCGCGCGGGCCTCGTCGAGGTGGGGGTTGAGGCGCGCCTCGTACGGCATGTAGAAGCGCGGCAGGCGGAACGGCTGCGTGGACTGCTCTGTCATGGGCGCGGCCCTACCCGCGTGGCCCCGGCCCATCCGCGAAAGGCCGGATGATCGCTCCATCGCGTGAACGAGGAGTGGGCGGGCGCGGGACGGGGAAGCGGCCGGTCTTCGTACCGGGGCTACGGGGTCCAGTGCGCGGGGCGGGTCAGGCCCGGCGGCAGCTTGGTGGCGGCGTCCCCGTGCGCCGCGTTGACCTGGGCCTGGGTGAGGAAGAGGGCGCCGGTGAGATCGGCGCCCGCGAGCCGGGCGTCCCGCAGGTCCGCGCCGATCAGGTCGGCGCAGCGCAGGTCGGCGCCGGTCAGGTCGGCGGCGATGAGGAGGGCGCCGCGCAGGCTGGCGCCGCGCAGGTCGGCGGAGCGCAGGCGGGCCCCGACGAGGTCGGCGCCGCGGTGGTTCTTCTTGCGCCCCGGCACCTGGGCGCGCACGAGGTCGCTCGCCTTGAGCAGCAGCGTGTTCACGCCGTCGCGGATCGCGGGCACGTCGGCGGCGAGCAGTTCGTCGGCGCCCGCGCGCGTGAGGCGCTCGATGTCCTCCAGGGCGCGGCGGGCGTCGCGGTGCAGGGACTTGGCGCGGCGCAGCTCGACGATCTCACCGAGGTACCAGAGGAGTTCGTGCAGGTGCCGCATGACGGGGAACACCTCGTACATCGCCCGCGCGCTCTCCGGGCGCTCCCGCCAGCTCACGCCCTCGAACGTGACCTGCGAGACCTTCTGCCCGGCCCCGAAGCAGTCGAAGACGGTGCAGCCCTGGTAGCCCTCGTCGCGCAGCCGGGCGTGGATGCCGCAGCGGAAGTCGTCCCCGAGGTGGTGGCAGGGGCTGCCCGCGCTCTTGTTCCGCGCGAAGTCCTGGGACTTGGCGAACGGGAGGGCGACACAGCACAGGCCGAAGCAGTCGCCGCAGTCGGCACGCAGCTCCGGGCGGCCGGGCGCCGGTCCGGCGGGCGCGGGAGAACTGGCGGAAAAGGTGTCGGCGGAGGCGTCGGCGGAGGTCACCGCCCCATTGTCGCCGATCCCGCGGACACGCCCCCTTGTGGGCCGGGCGGGGCCGCGCCACCGTGGAGCGATCCGCACCGCCGCATCCCCGGGAGTCGACGTGGCCTCCACCTTCCTCCTTCCGCACGAACTGCACGGAGACGGTCCGCACAAGGTGTTCGCGGTGCACGGCTGGTTCGCCGACCGCTCCGCGTGGGCGCCGGTCCTGGCCGACCTGGACCGGATCTCCTTCGAGTACGCGCTGGTGGACCTGCGCGGCTACGGGGAGGCGAAGGACACGCCGGGGGCGTACACGACGGCGGAGGGCGCGGCCGATGTGCTGGCGCTCGCGGACCGGCTCGGGTGGGAGCGGTTCTCGCTGATCGGGCACTCGATGGGAGCCAGTGTGGCGCAGCGGGTCGTGGCGGCGGCCCGCGCGCGCGTGCGGCGCATCGCGGGCGTCTCGCCCATCCCGGCGTCGGGTCTGACGCTGTCGCCGAAGCGGTGGGAGCTGTTCGCGACGGCGGACAACGAACCGGCGCACCGCCGCACCATCATCGACCTGACCACGGGCGGCGTCCGCCCGGCGGCCTGGCTGGACCGGATGACGGCGCGCTCGGTGGCGCGCAGCGACGCCAAGGCGTTCCGCGCCTGGCTCGACTCGTGGACGCACGACGACTTCCACCGCGACCTGGAGGGCTGTACGACCCCGGCCCTCGCCGTCACCGGACAGCTCGACCCGGCGCTCCCCGCGGAGCTGATCCGCGCGACCTGGCTGCGCGACTTCGTCCGCGGCGAACTCGTCGACCTGCCGGTGTGCGGCTCGTACGCGATGGACGAGGCGCCGCTGGCGCTGATCCGGGTGGTGGAGGACTTCCTGCGGGCGGACCGCGCCTGACGCGGCCCGCCCATGGTGACTGCCTCAGCCCTCGACGGGCTCCAGGCGCAGCGAGATCGAGTTGATGCAGTACCGCTGGTCCGTCGGGGTCGGGTAGCCCTCGCCCTCGAAGACGTGGCCCAGGTGGGAGCCGCAGCGGGCGCAGCGGACCTCGGTGCGGACCATGCCGTGGGAGCGGTCCTCGATCAGTTCGACGGCGGCGGAGTCCTTCGGGTCGTAGAAGGACGGCCAGCCGCAGTGGGACTCGAACTTCTCGGTCGAGGTGAACAGTTCGGCGCCGCAGGCGCGGCAGGCGTAGACGCCCTTGGTCTTGGTGTCCGTGTACTCACCGGTGAAGGCGGGCTCGGTGCCTGCCTGGCGCAGTACCGCGTACTCCGCCGGGCTCAGCTCCGCGCGCCACTGCTCGTCCGGCTTCTCGACGTCGTACGACATGGAGACACTTCCCTTCAGCGCTGTGCGAGGTGGTCCAGGATGCGCGGGCCGAGGTCCGTGACGTCGCCCGCCCCCATGGTGAGAACGAGATCGCCGGGCTTCGCCATTCCCGCGACGGTCGCGACGGCCGCGTCCTTGTCGGGGGCCGCCTGGACGTCCGCGCCCGCCGCGCGCGCCGCGTCGACGATCAGGGCGCTGGTGATGCCCGGGATCGGGTCCTCGCGGGCCGGGTAGATGTCGAGGACGACCGAGGCGTCCGCGAGGGCGAGTGCCTCGCCCATCTCCTTGCCGAGTTCCTGGGTGCGGGAGAACAGGTGGGGCTGGAAGAGGACCAGGAGGCGGGAGTCGCTCGCCGCGGCGCGCATCGCCTCCAGGTCGGCCGTCATCTCGGTGGGGTGGTGCGCGTAGGAGTCGATGACCTGCACGCCGTTCTCCTCGCCCTTGAGCTGGAGGCGGCGCTTGACCCCGGTGTACGACTTGAGGGCGGCGGCCAGGTTCCGGGAGGGGATGCCGAGCGCGACGCCCGCCGCGAGGGCGGCGACGGCGTTGTGCGCGTAGTGGCGGCCGGGTACGGAGACCGTGAAGGTGAGCAGCTTGCCGTCGAGGAGGACCGTGACCTCGCTGGCCAGGCCGCGCGGGGTGATCTTGTGGATGCGGATGTCCGCCGACTCCGACTCGCCGTACGTGACGACCTTGAGGGACGTCGTGTCGCGGATGCGGCGGGTCAGCTCGACGGCGCCGGGGTGGTCGGCGGCGATGACGAGGGTGCCGCCGGGGACGATCTTCGAGGTGAAGATCTCGAAGGAGTCGTAGATCTCGTCCATCGACGCGTAGTTCGCGTGGTGGTCGAGCTCGACGTTGAGGATGATCGCGACTTCCGGCGCGTACTTGTGGAAGCTGCGGTCCGACTCGTCGGCCTCGGCGACGAAGATGTCGCCCTCGCCGTGCAGCGCGTTGGAGCCGGGGGCGTCCAGGTCGCCGCCGATCGCGTAGGACGGGTTCAGGCCGAGCGAGGAGAGGGCGACGGCCAGCATGGACGTGGTGGTCGTCTTGCCGTGGGTGCCCGCGACCGCGATGGGGCGCAGGCCGTCCATGAGGGAGGCGAGCGCGTCGGAGCGGTGCACGACGGGGATGCCGAGCTCGGCGGCGCGCGCCAGCTCCGGGTTGTCCTCGCGGATCGCTGAGGAGACGACGACGCAGGTGGCGTCGGACGCGAGGTGGGCGGCGTCGTGCCCGATGTGGACGGTGACGCCGAGCGCGCGCAGCGCCTCCGCCGTCGCGGACTCCCGCGCGTCGCTGCCCGCGACCTTCGCGCCGCGCTGGGCGAGGATCTTGGCGATGCCCGACATGCCGGCGCCGCCGATGCCGATGAAGTGCGGTCGGTCCATGGCGGCGGTGGACGTGGGCAGGCCGGGTGCCATACGTGTGTCTCCCCTGGGGTTCCTGAGTGCTGTGTGACCCGATTCGTAGACGGGGTGCCTAGGAATCGGGCCCAGCCTATTGCCTCCGCCGGCCCCGCCCCTCATCCGCGTCGGCCGACGCCCCGCACGCGTCAGGCGTCGCGCTTGCTGTACGAGAACAGCTTCAGCACCGGCACCCCCACCTTGTGCCGGGCGCGCGAGGCCCAGTCGCGGTGGAAGAACTCCTCGACGTAGTGCGGGTCGGTCAGGACGATCACCTCGTCGGCCTTGACCTCGTCGACGAGCGCCTTCAGCGCGTCCAGCGGGTGGTCCTCGATCAGCCGCCCCTCGGCGGCGCAGCCGGCCTGGTGCAGCGCGGTGAGGGAGACGCCGAGCGCCTGCTCGCCGGGGGCCTTGGCCTCGTCGCCCTCGGGCACCTCGTCCTCCCGGACCGCCTCGTCCAGCTCTCCCATCGCTACGTCGTCGATGGCCCGCAGCAGGCGGTCGGCCTGGTCGCCGCGGGGCTGGAGCAGCACATGGAAAGAGACTTCCTCGTCGCCGTGCAAAGTGGTGACGAACTCCACGTCGGCGGACGTCAGGGCCTTCTCGATCATCAATACGCTCGTGAACACGACGGGCGCCCTTCTTCTCCTGCCGCGGGCCGTCCTGCGACCGGCCCTGGGGACATGCGGAAACCATCCTGCCCCGTGGCGGCACGGGGGCTGCGGAATTTAGTGTGCCCAGTGGAGGCAAAACGGAACGAGTCATTCCGGAGAGTGTCGGTCCCGCCGGTAGCGGGAGAAGAGGAAGCCGTCCTCCTCCAGGAGAGAGGCCAGCTCGAAACGTTCCGGCACGGCCAGCTCGGGGCCCCCGGCGATCCGCTGCGCGCCGCCCGCCGTGAGCAGCGGGGACACCGTCAGGCACAGCTCGTCCAGGACCCGGGCGGCCACGAACTGCCCGAGCAGCTTCGGCCCGCCCTCCGTGAGCAGCCGGGTCAGGCCCCGCTCGGCGAGCGCCCGCACCGCGCGCTCCGGTTCCGCCCCGGCGCCCTCGCCCGCGATCAGCACCTCGGCCCCGGCCGCGCGCGCCGCCGCCACCCGGTCCGCGGGCGCGGCCGCACCCGTGATCACGTACGTCGGCGCCAGCGGCTCGGTGAACAGCGGGAGGGAGAAGTCCAGGTCGAGGCCGGCGCTGAGCACGGCGATCGACGGGGCCGGGCCCTGTCCGGCCCCCGTGCGGCGCGCGAGGAACGCCTCACGCGCGCGTGCGGGCCGGTACCCCTCCTGGCGGACCGTCTGGGCGCCGACCACCACGGCGTCCGCGAGGCCGCGCAGGGTGCCGAAGATCCGCATGTCGGCGGGGCAGGAGATGGGGTGGGAGCGGCCGTCGTGCTGGGCGGCGCCGTCGAGCGTGGAGACCATGTTGGCGCGCAGCCACACCTCCCCCGCCGCCCGGTCCGGGTACGCGTAGGCGTCGGCGAGCTCGTCGAGGTCCCACTCCCGGGCCCCCTCACGATCCCCACCCGCGTGATCTGCTGTTTCGTACGTCACAGGGAACAGGCGTCGCATGACGTGCAGTGTGGCACGGCGATTAGGCTGGGGTGCTGTGTCGTCCTCCTCCGAAGCCGCCGGCGCCCCGCAGCGGGGCATTCCCCCCATAGCCGAAGCGGCACCCCCGTCCCTGTGCGCCCGTGAGCCGCATGTTCCCGCGGAGCGCCTGGTCGCCGAGATGGTGCCGCCGCCCCGGTTCAGCACCGCGCGCTTCGAGACGTACATCCCCGACCCGAACCAGCCGAGCCAGACCGAGGCGGTGCGGGTGCTGAGCGCGTTCGCCGCCGGGCTCGGCGGTGCGCGGGCCGGTGAGAAGAAGCGCGGCCTGTTCGGCTTCGGCAAGAAGGCGTCCGCTCCGGCGGGCCCCCGCGGCGTCTACCTCGACGGCGGGTACGGCGTCGGCAAGACGCACCTGTTGGCCTCCCTGTGGCACGCCACCCCGGCGGCGCCCGAGCAGAAGGCGTTCGGCACGTTCGTCGAGCTGACGAACCTGGTCGGCGCGCTCGGCTTCCAGCAGACCGTGCGCACCCTGAGCGAGCACCGGCTGCTCTGCATCGACGAGTTCGAGCTGGACGACCCCGGCGACACCGTCCTCGTCTCCACGCTGCTCGGCAAGCTGGTCGACGCGGGCGTCGCGCTCGCCGCCACCTCCAACACGCTGCCCGGCAAGCTCGGCGAGGGCCGGTTCGCCGCCACGGACTTCCTGCGCGAGATCCAGGGCCTGTCCGCGCACTTCCGCCCCCTGCGCATCGACGGCGAGGACTACCGCCACCGCGGGCTGCCCGAGGCCCCGGCGCCGTTCTCCGACGAGCAGGTCACCAAGGCGGCGTACGCCACCGAAGGCGCCACCCTCGACGCCTTCCCGCACCTTCTGGAGCACCTCGCGCGCGTGCACCCCAGCCGGTACGGCGCGCTGACGGACGACCTGAAGGCGGTCTGCCTGACCGGCGTCTCCGCCGTCCCCGACCAGTCGACCGCGCTGCGGCTGGTGGTGCTCGCCGACCGGCTCTACGACCGAGAGATACCGGTGCTCGCCTCTGGAGAGCCGTTCGACCGCCTGTTCAGCGAGGAGATGCTGAACGGCGGATACCGGAAGAAGTACTTCCGGGCGATATCGCGGCTCACCGCGCTGGCGCGCGACGCCAAGGGGCTCGTCGAGGCGTAGCGGGCGGCCGCGGACGGGTACACACAAGGCGGGCGCTCACCGGTAGTACTCCGGTGGTACACGCGCGGTTCCCGCGCCGCCCCCCGCGTGATAGACACGCCGGGCCACGGTTCCTGTCCGCCAGCAGGAGGTTGCCCCATGTCCGAGACACGACTGCCCGCGACACGACGACAAGTACTCGCCCGTACCGGCGCGTTGGGGGTGGGCATCGCCTTCGCCGGATCCCTGTCCGAGCTGTTCGCCGGCTCGGCCGCCGCCCAGGGACGCGCGGGCTACGGCCCGCTGGTGCCCGACCCGGACGGCCTCCTCGACCTGCCGAAAGGTTTCCGCTATCGGGTCCTGTCCCGCGAGGGCGACCCGCTCCGCTCCGGCGAGGGCCGCGTGCCCAGCAACCACGACGGCATGGCCGCCTTCGGGGGCAGACACGGCCGCGTCCACCTCGTGCGCAACCACGAGAACCGGGTCACCGGAAAGATCCCCGTGCCGACCGTCGACGGGCTCACGTACGACCCGATGGGCAAGGGCGGCTGTACGGCGCTCACGCTCGACCGGCACAACAACGTGCTCTCCGAGCGCGTCGCCATCGCCGGTACGGCCGTGAACTGCGCGGGCGGCCACACCCCCTGGGGCACCTGGCTGACCTGCGAGGAGACCGAGGACAGGGCCGGCACCAACGGCTACACCAAGGACCACGGCTTCATCTTCGAGGTCGACCCCGTCGACCCGCGCCGCTCGGGCGCCTTCCCGCTCACCGCGATGGGCCGCTTCCAGCACGAGGCGGTCGCCGTCGACCCGAAGCGCGGTGTCGTCTACGAGACCGAGGACGCGTTCGACAAGCCGTTCGGCCTCTTCTACCGCTTCCTGCCGAAGCGCCCGCACGGCGGACTCGGCTCGCTGCGCGCGGGCGGCAGACTGGAGGCCATGCGGGTGCCCGGGGTGCCCGACCTGTCGGCGATCCAGGAGACCGGCGCGAGCTTCACGGGCATCGAATGGGTCCCCGTACCCGACCCGCTGGCCACCACCACCCCCATCCGCAACCAGGACTTCGGCCCCAGGGGCATCACCCACGCGCAGAAGCTGGAGGGCTGCTACTGGGGCGGCACCTGCGTGTACTTCGTCTCGTCGTACGCCAGGAGCCGGGAGGGGTCCGCCGCCGACCACTTCGGGCAGATCTGGCGCTACGACCCGGCCGCGCGCCGCCTCACCCTCGTCATCGTCTTCGGCCCGGACACGGACGTGCAGCTGCCCGGCGAGGAGCCCGACAACATCTGCCTCGCGCCCAGCGGCGGCCTCATGGTCTGCGAGGACGGCGAGGGCGCCCAGCACGTCTTCGGCGTGACCCGCAAGGGCGAGGTGTACGCGATGGCGCGCGGACGCCAGAACATCGGCACGGCGGAGAAACCGGCCTGGGGCGAGTTCGCCGGGGTCACCTTCGCGCCCGACGGCGACACCATGTACGTGAACTGCTACACGCCGGGCACGACGTTCGCCGTGACGGGCCCATGGCACAAGTGACGCCTCGGCGCGCCTGAGAGCACCGCCCGTCACCGGCCGGGGAGCGGCTTCCCGCCACCCTGACCGGTTTCGGGCGGCGTGCCCCGCGAAGGGCCTGGGCAGGGTCCCCGCATGGGAGAACGGCCGATCACCGCATGGGAGTTCACCGACGACCGGGGACACGTCGCCGCCTCGCCCGGGGCGCCGGAGCGTGTCGTCGCGTACATACAGGCCGGCGCGAGCCTGTGGGACCTGGGGATACGCCCGGTGGGCGTGTTCGGTTCGCACCACGACGGGAAGAGACCGGATCGCGCCAAGTCCGGGAGCCTGCCGCTCGGCGACGTCGCGTACCTGGGCGCGGGCGCCGGGCTCGGCCTCGACGACGTGCTCGTGGTGCGGCCGGATCTCGTCGTCGCGCTCACATACGGCGGCGGCCAGGTGTACGGCGTCGAGCCGGACGTGGCGAAGCACCTGGAGGAGCACGTCCCGCTCGCCGTGCTCGACGTGGGACAGGGCCGGAGCCTCGCCGCCGTCCGGGAACGGTTCGCCGAGCTGGGGCGCTCGCTCCAGGTGGCGGAAGGGGCGAAGGCGTACGAGGAACTGGCGCGCGCGGAGCGGGAGCTGGCCGCCGCCGCGCGGGACGCCGGACCGGTCCGGGTCCTGGCCCTGTCGCCGGGCGGGCCGGACAGCGTGCACCTGGCGCGGCCCGCGCGATGGCCGGACCTGAGCGCGCTGACCGGTCTCGGGGTGCACATGGTGGAGCCGCCCGAGGGGCCCGGGGCCAACTGGTCCACCGGCACCTGGGCCGACGCCGCCGGTCTGACGCCGGACGTGGTGCTCGCCGACGCCCGCGCCAACGCGGCACCGCGTGAGCAGTACGCGGACGACGCGCGGTGGGCGGCGGTGGCGGAGCGGGCCACGGTGCTGCCCTGGAACCCGGAGATCGCGGCCAGCGCGGCCGCGCACACGGCCTTCTTCGACCTGGTCACCGACGCGCTGCGGGGTTGAGCCGTTCGGCCGCGGACGGACGCCGGGCGGAGTGGATCAGGACTGCCGTACGCCCGAGTAGTACGCTTATCGGAGCTTTCGTCGCTATCGTCGCCGGGTGATCACCGCCCTCCGACGTACCGCTCTGGCCTGCGCCCTCGGCGCCGCCGCCCTGGGCGCCGCCGCGTGCTCGGGCGACGGCGCCGAGGCCCCGCACCCGGCGCGGTCTGCCCGGCCCGCCGCGAGCCCGTCGCATCCGCCGTCCTACGCGTCGCCGCCCACGCTCACCCCCGGCCGGGCGGGGCTGACCCGGGTCTTCGCGAGCGCGGCGCGGCCCCAGCGGCGTACGGTCGCGCTCACGTTCGACGCCGACATGACCGCGGACCAGGGCGCGCGCGCCGCCGCCGGTGAACACTTCGACAACCCGCGCCTCATCGCCGCGCTGCGGGCGCTGCGCGTCCCCGCGACCGTCTTCATGACGGGCCGCTGGGCCGAGCAGTACCCGGCGCAGGCCAAGGACATCGGCGGCGACCCGCTCTTCGAGGTCGCCAACCACTCCTACAGCCACTACGCCTTCACCCCCGGCTGCTACGGCCTGCCGACCGTGCCCGCCCGGCGGATGCGGGCGGACGTGGAACGGGCCTTCGCCGCGTTCCACGAGGCCGGCGTCCGGCACGTCGTGCCCTACTTCCGCTTCCCCGGCGGCTGCTACGACCGCGCGGCCCTGCGCGCCCTGGCCCCCACCCGGGTCACCGCCGTGCAGTGGGACGTGGTGAGCGGCGACGCCTTCGCCACGGACCCGGGGCCGGTGGAGCGGCAGGTGCTCGCCGGGGTGCGGCCCGGGTCGGTCGTCGTCCTGCACTGCACGCGCAGCGCGGCGCCGACGACGGAGCGGGTGGTGCGGGCCGTGGTCCCCGCGCTGCGGGCGAAGGGCTACCGGTTCGTACGGGTCTCCGAGCTGCTCGGCGCGGACCGCGAGGCCCGATCGTAGGCTGGGGGCATGGAGAAGGAACCTGAGGTCGCCGAGTGCGTGCTGTGCCGGGAACCCACCGAGTACCCGGAGTCGACCAAGGGCGTGACGCTCTGCCCGGCCTGCGAGTGGCAGGAGGCGCAGCGCACGGCCTGCTCGGGGTAGCCCCGCGCTCCCCGGCCGGCGCGGAGGACGAGGCGCTCGGGGCGGCTGGCAGACTGGAGGAGTGAGCAGCGAAGACACCACTCCCCACGGTTCCGGCAGCCCGTTCCGCGACGAGCGCACCGCGCGCGACGAGGCGCCCCAGTTCGTGCTGCCGCTCGTGGTGCGCATCGAGCGGGCGGCGCCCCCGGCGCGTACGGACGCGCTGGAGACGGCGGCGCGCGCGGTGCTCGTGATGCTCTCCGACGAACGCTCCCTCGGCGAGGGTGAGTGGGCCGCGGCGATGCGGGACTGGCAGGACGCGCGGATCCGCAAGGTGGTGCGGCGGGCGCGGGGCGCCGAGTGGCGCCGCGCGGAAGCGCTCGACGGCATCACGGTCACCGGGCACGGCGGCACCGAGGTACGGGTCTTCCCGCCGGTCCCGCTCGACGGCTGGCCCAAGGACCTGGCCCGGCTCCAGGTCTCCGGCACCGACCTCGACGACCCCGAGCCCCCGCCCGCCCCGGACCCCGCTGCCCCCGTGCTCTGGCTCAGCCCCGACCTGGACATGACGGCGGGCAAGGCCATGGCACAGGCCGGGCACGGCGCCCAGTTGGCCTGGTGGGAACTGTCGGACGCCCAGCGCAAGGAGTGGCGCGAGGCGGGCTTCCCCCTCTCGGTACGCACAGCGGACCCGACCCGCTGGGAGCCCCTGACCCGGGCCGGCCTCCCGGTGGTACGCGACGCGGGCTTCACGGAGATCGCACCGGGTTCATGCACGGTGGTGACGGAGGGGGCGCGGGACGGGGGCCTGCTCTCGGGCCTCGGCCACCACTGACCGGCCACCGCTGATCGGCCAATCAGTCATCTATTACCACTGGTTGGCCGCCACTGATTGGCCGCCGCCACCCGTCGGCCGCGCCCCCGGACGCTCCCCCCAAGTGCGCCGTTCAACCACCCCCTTCGCCCCGGGCACCCCGTCGCCACCTGGCGTCCGCCGAGGGTGCGTGGCGGGGTGAAAGAGGCGGGTTCGTGGGCTGGCCAGGGGGCTCGGGGCGGCCTAGCATCGGAGCGTCCGGCTTTCACAGGCGGACGAGGCGGCTCCGATCCTTCACCGGAGGCGCCCCACACTCCCCCGAGACCCCGGGATCGCACCGCGCACAGCGCCACAGGCGGCCGGGACGTTCTCGCCGACGCACGCCCCGGCCCCTCGCCCTCCCGTAACCGGGGCGAACTCCCGCACGCCTCAGGGCCGACGAGGGCGATGAGCACGCGAACCGCGCCGGGGGAGACGCGTCTTCGCGTGCTCACGGGCCGCCGCCGATGCCGGCACAGCCGCCGGCGGCGGCCGCTCCCTCCTCCTCCCCGGGAGCGGCCCGGAACCTCAAATGTTGCTCTGAACGCCCCCTGTCCAGGGTTCGCGCGCGCCGCTCCGGGTGAGGACACCAGCACGCGGCAGCGCACGGGCACGGCGCGGCGCAGAAGGGGGACTGCCATGCAGCGAGGGACACAGCTCGGTACGGGGATCGGCTGGCGGCCGGAGATCGCCGACATCGTGGAGGCCATGCCGGGCATCGACTGGGTGGAGGCCGTCGCCGAGAACGTCTGCCCCGGCCACCTGCCCGACTCGCTGCGGCGGCTCCGCGCGCGCGGGGTCACCGTCGTCCCGCACGGCGTCTCGCTCGGCCTCGGCGGCGCCGAGCGCCCGGACGAGCACCGGCTCGCGGACCTCGCCGCGCGCGCGGAGGCGCTCGGCTCGCCGCTGGTCACCGAGCACATCGCGTTCGTACGGGCGGGCGGCGAGCGCACGGCGTCGCCGCTCCTGGAGGCCGGGCACCTGCTGCCCGTGCCGCGCACCAGGGACGCGCTCGACGTGCTGTGCGAGAACGTCCGGATCGCGCAGGACGCGCTGCCCGTGCCGCTGGCCGTGGAGAACATCGCGGCGCTGTTCGGCTGGCCGGGCGAGGAGATGACGGAGGGGCAGTTCCTGTACGAGCTGGTCGAGCGGACCGGCGTACGGCTCCTGATCGACGTGGCGAACCTCTACACCAACTACGTCAACCGGGGCGAGGACCCGGGCCGGGCGCTGGACGAGATGCCGGTCGAGGCGATCGCGTACGTCCATGTCGCGGGCGGGTTCGAGCGGGACGGCGTCTGGCACGACAGCCACGCCCACCCGGTGCCGCGGGCCGTCCTGGACATCCTCGCCGACCTGGCCTCCCGGGTCGCGCCGCCGGGCGTGCTCCTGGAGCGGGACGAGAACTTCCCCTACGACGAGAAGGAGCTGGAGCGGGAGGTCGCGAAGATCCGGGAGACGGTGGCGGCCGTGACGCCCGCCCCGGTCGACCGTCCGTCGGCGCCGGTGTCTCCGGCCCATGGGGCGCCGGTCGAGGAGGCCGTGCGCGGGCGGGTCGCGCTCGGCCAGGCCGCGCTGCTCTCCTCCCTCGTCGCGGGCACGCCCGTGCCGGAGGGGTTCGACCGGGCGCGGCTCGCCGTGCAGAGCCGGGCGCTGGCGTCCAAGCGGGCGGACGTCGTCGCCAAGGTGGCGCCCGAGCTCCCTGCCATCCTGGGCCGGGACGCGTACCGCACGGCGTTCCTGGCGTACGCGCAGGAGCGGCCCATGACGGGCGGCTACCGCCGCGACGCGCTCGACTTCGCCGAGGACATGCTGCTCGAACAGCGCGTGGAGGACCCGTTCACGCGCAAGCGTCTGACGGACTGGTGGCTGGACCGCTCGGGCCCGAAACCCCTGAAGGGCCGTCCCATGGCACGAGCACTGCGTGCCGCACGGTTCGCACTGCGCCGAGCGTGAGACGGGGGCGCCGCCGGGTGGGCGGGGCGGGCGCCGGGGGCGGGACCGCACGCGGGGCGCGCAACCGGACGCCGAGCGGGAGACGGGACGCCGGGCGTGAGGCGAGACGGCGGGCGTGAGGCGCGGCGGCGGGCGTGAGGCGGCGCCCCGGGCGTCGGACGGGGCGCCGGGTGTGAGGCGCTGCGTCGGATGTGCGGCGGGGCGTCAGGGAGGCGCCGTACCGAAGGTGGCGTAGTCGGGGTCAAGTCGGGGTCGGCCGGGGTCGCCGCGCACTAGCGTGCGGGGCCGCACCAGGAGGCACCATGCGATCGTTCCGCGTCAACGGCACCGCGCTCATCGTCACCGGACTCATGGCGACCCTCGCCGCGCTTCTTCTGCCCGTCTGGTCGTACGCCGACCGCTCCGGCACCGGTCTGGACACACTCGACTCCGAGACGGTGGCGACCCCGTACGGGCCGCTGTCGGGTCTGGACCGGCTGTTCGTCACCAAGGTCCGGCTGGCCGGTCTGTGGGAGCTTCCGGCGGGGCAGCAGGCCGAGGAGCGGGCGCCGAGCCGGGCCGTCGTGACGGCGGGCCGGCATCTGGTCGAGGGGCACACGTTCCTGGACGCGCGCGTGCGCGAGGTCGCCGCGCGGCTCGGCCTGGAGCTGCCGAACCAGCCCAACGCGCAACAGTGGGACTGGCTGCGGACGCTGACCGCCGCGAAGGGGGACGACTACCAGCGGAAGTTCGCCACCATCCTGCGCCGCGCGCACGGCCAGGTCTTCGCCCTGGTGGCGCAGGTGCGGGCAGCGACCCGCAACACGCTCGTACGGCAGCTCGCGGACGAGGCCAACACGACCGTCCTGGACCACATGAGGGTCCTTGAGGCCACGGGGCTCGTCGACTTCGACGCGCTCGCGCGCGGCGCGGCCCCGGCGACACCGCTGACCCCGGCGCCGACGCTGCCGCCCGCCACGCACAGGAGTCGTTGATCGCGGGTCGTTGATCCGGAGTCGTCGAGCCGACAAAGTATCCCTTTGACCGCGATCCGCGACGGGTCGGCCCGGAGCACCACGAAAGGGATGCGCCCATGCGTCCAGCAGTGAAAGCAGCGTCGGCCGTCCACGCAGCCGTGGGTTCGCTCGTCCTGTCCCTCCTCGTCCCGGCCGCCCTCGCGCGCGCCGACACGGCGTGGCCGGTGTCGCCGGAGGCACAGGGCGTCGCGGTCGCCGCGCAGCGCGCCGCCGCGAGCGGCATCACGTTCGGCCCGTGCCCCGCCGCCGAGGAGCTGCCCTCTCTGGTGAAGTGCGGCACGGTCTCCGTTCCGCTGGACTACGCGCTGCCGGACGGCAAGCAGATCAAGCTGACCGTCAGCCGCTCGAAGGCGACCGGGAAGAGCGGCAAGGCGCGGGTCGCGCGGCAGGGCGCGCTCGTCTTCAACCCGGGCGGCCCCGGCGGCAACGGCATGTACTTCCCGCTGGTGCGCATGCTGCCCGAGTGGAAGCGCATCGGCGCCGCCTACGACCTCGTGGGCTACGCGCCGCGCGGCGTCGGCCGTTCGGCGCCGCTGTCCTGCAAGGACCCGAAGAAGTTCGGCAGGGGCCCGACGCAGTCCCCGGTGCACCCCTCCGAGGCGTACAAGAGGAAGCGGATCGCGCAGGCGAAGGCGTACGCGCGCGGGTGCGCGGAGCGCAACCCGGGGCTGCGGCACTTCACGACGCTGAACAACGCCCGCGACCTGGACGTGCTGCGGGCCGCGCTCGGCGAGAAGAGGCTGACGTACGTGGGCGGCTCGTACGGGACGTACATCGGGGCCGTCTACGCGCACCTGTTTCCCGCGCACGTGCGGCGCATGGTGTTCGACTCGGCGGTCGACCCGGACCCGCACCAGATCTGGTACCGCAGCAACCTGGCGCAGTCCGCCGCGTTCGAGCAGCGCTGGGCCGACTTCCGCGCCTGGGTCGCCAGGCACGACGCCACGTACCACCTGGGAAGGACGCCGGAGCAGGTCGCGAAGTCCTACGCGCGCGTGCGCGCGGCAGTGGCGCGCAGGCCGGCCGGCGGCAAGGTCGGGCCCGGAGAGCTGCAGTCCGCGTTCCTCCAGGCGGGGTACTACGACGACTACTGGCCGAGGCGGGCCGCCGCGCTCTCCGCCTATCTGAAGGGCGATCCGAAACCGCTGGTCGCGCAGGCCGCGCCGAGCCCGGAGGCCGCCGCGGAGAGCGAGAACAGCGCCGCCGTGTACACGGCGGTCGAGTGCAACGACGCGCCCTGGCCGACGGACTTCCGGGTGTGGGACCGCGACACCACGCGCGTGGCGCGCGCCGCCCCGTTCGAGACGTGGGACAACACGTGGATGAACCTGCCGTGCGCCTACTGGCCCGCGCCGCATCAGACGCCGGTCGACGTGCGGACCCTGCCGGGTGTGCTGCCGCCCACGCTGATCCTGGCCGCCGAGCGGGACGCGGCGACGCCGATCGTGGGCGCGCGGAAGCTGCGGAGCCGGATCGGCGGTTCGGTCCTGGTGACGGAGCGGGACGCGGGCACGCACGGCGTCGCCGGGGGCGCCAACCAGTGTGTGAACGGGCACCTGGACGCGTACCTGCTGCACGGCACGGTGCCGGCCCGGCGTGCGGCGACGTGCGCGCCGCATGCCGAACCGGCACCGGTCAAGCCGTAGGGAACGTCAGGCCAGGCCCGCCACCAGCTCGGCCACGCTCTTGCGGCGGCCCGTGTAGAACGGGACCTCCTCGCGCACGTGGCGGCGCGCCTCGGAGCCGCGCAGGTGACGCATGAGGTCGACGATGCGGTACAGCTCGTCGGCCTCGAAGGCGAGGATCCACTCGTAGTCGCCGAGCGAGAACGAGGCGACCGTGTTGGCGCGCACGTCCGGGTAGCCGCGGGCCATCTTGCCGTGGTCGGCGAGCATCTTGCGGCGCTCGTCGTCGGGGAGCAGGTACCACTCGTAGGAGCGCACGAACGGGTAGACCGAGACATAGTCGCGCGGCGTCTCGTCGGCCAGGAACGCCGGGATGTGCGAGCGGTTGAACTCGGCGGGGCGGTGCAGCGCCATGTTCGACCACACCGGCTCCAGGGCGCGGCCCAGCTTGGTGCGGCGGAAGCGGTTGTACGCCTCCTGGAGCTCGTCGGCGGTCTCGGCGTGCCACCAGATCATGACGTCCGCGTCGGCGCGGAGACCGGAGACGTCGTAGGTGCCCCGGACCGTCACGTCCTTCGCGGCGAGCTGGTCGAAGAGGTCCTGGACCTCGTCGGCGTAGCCCGTCCGGTCGTCCGGCAGGACGTCCTTCAGCTTGAAGACCGACCACAGGGTGTAGCGGATGACCTCGTTGAGGTCCTTGGCCAGCTTGCCCTTGTTGGGGATCCGCGCCGGGTCGGTGTTGGGGGTGTCGTCGCTCATGTCCTCATTCTCCCGCTCCGCCGTGCAGGCTCTGCACCGGGTTCGCCTTCAGCTCGCCACGCGCGCGTGCGTCGCCGCCCAGCTCGTCGACGGCGGCGTACGCGCTCGCCACGCAGGCGGGGATGCCGACGCCGTCGTACGCGGCTCCGCACACGGTGAGGCCCGGGAGCTGGGCGAGGTGTTCGCGGATGCGGGCCACGCGCGCGGTGTGGCCCACCGGGTACTGCGGGAGGCCGTCCTGCCAGCGGGTGACGTGGGCGGCGACGGGGGCGGCCGTGAGGCCGGTGGCGGCGCGCAGGTCGCGCCGGGAGACCTCGACGAGTTCGGCGTCGTCGCGGGTGAGGTCCTTCTCGTCGCCGTGGCGGCCCACCGAGGTGCGGACGACGAAGAGGTCCGGGTTCTGCTCGCCGATCCAGCCCCACTTCTGCGAGGCGAACGTGGCCGCCTTGATGGTGTGGCCGTCCACCGGCGGGACGAGGAAGCCGCTGCCCTCGGGGAAGGTGGCCTCGCTCCTGCGGAACGCCATGGTGATCAGCGCCATGGAGGCGTAGTCGATGCCGCGCAGCTCCTGGGAGGCGAGCGGCGACGCGGTGCGCAGGAGGCTGGCGGCGGCGGGTGCGGGGAGCGCGACGACGACCTGGTCGGCGGTGAAGGTGCGGCCGTGCTCGGTGACGACGCGCCACAGCGGCTCGGCGGGGGACGGCGTCCCGTTCGCGCGCAGGGTGCTGGCCCGCTCCCCCGTCAGGATCGTGCCGCCCTTGGCGCGCACCGCGTCGGCGACGGCGCCCGGCAGGGTGCCGACGCCGCCCTCGATGCCCGCGAAGACAGGGCCCGTCTGCTGGTTCTGGGCGGCACGCTCCTGGACCGCCCGGACGGCCGCCGTCAGGGTCGGGTGGCGGCGGGCCTCCTCGAACAGCTGGGGCACGGCGCTGCGCATGGAGATGCGGTAGGCGTCGCCCGCGTAGACGCCGCCGAGGAGCGGTTCCACAAGGCGGTCGACGACCTCGCGGCCGAGCCGTGCCGCGACGTACTCGCCCACCGCGACGTCGTCGCCGATCTCCGTGGGCGGCAGCTCGGCGTCCTCGCCGATGCGGCGCAGACCCTCCTCGGAGAGGACGCCCGCGAGGGCGTCGGCGGTACCGGGGACGCCCATGACGTGGCCCTTGGGCATCGGGCGCAGGGCGTCGCGGGTCCACAGCGAGGCGGTCGCGGTGGACGGCGCCTCGATGCGGTCCCCGAGGCCGACCGCGCGGGCCAGGCCGACCGCCTCGGGGCGGCGCGCCAGCATCGACTCGGCGCCGAGGTCCACGCGCGCGTCCGCGATCTCGCCCGCGAGGAGCTTGCCGCCGAGCCGCTCCGACGCCTCCAGGACGGTCACCTCGACCCGCCCGCCGCCGTCGGGGCCGCCGTCGCCCGCGGTGTCGAGCAGCCGGTGCGCGGCCGCGAGGCCCGCGATGCCGCCGCCGATGACGAGGACTTTCCTGCCCCCTGCTGTTCCCGTACCTGTGTCCGTTTCGCGCATGCCCCCACTCTCTCAGAGCCGCGCGCGCGTCCCGCCGAGTCCCGACCGTGACCCGTTCGGAACCGCCCGGCAACCACCGACAAGGACCAGTCCGGCGTCGAAGGGGCGTCAGACGACCATGACGTCCCCCGGGGGTCACCACCATGCGCCTCACCCATCCGTCCCGTACGCGGGCGTTCGCCGCCCTGCTGCTCACCGCGGTGCTCGCGCTCGCGGGCTGCTCCTCGGGCGGCGACGACGGGAGTTACAAGAGTGATGTCCGCGCCGGGTCGCAGGAGGACGCGGGCGGGAACGCCGGCAGCGGACACGCCGGCGGCAAGTCGAGCGCCAAGAAGCAGCCGCCGAAGCTCACCGGCGTCCATGTCATCCGCACCGCGAGCCTCTCCGTACGCGTCAAGGACGTGCCGGACGCCATCGACAAGGCGCGCACGGCCGCCGAGGACGCGGGCGGCATGGTCGGCGACGAGCGGACCGACCGCGACCGCCACGGCCACGAGCGCTCGCGCCTCACGCTGCGGGTGCCGCAGGAGGCGTACGAGGACGTGCTCGGGCAACTCTCCGGCTCGGGGCGGCTTTTGCGGCGCAACGAGAGCGCGAAGGACGTGACCGACCAGGTCGTCGACGTGAACAGCCGCATCGCGACGCAGCGGGCGAGCGTGGCACGGGTGCGGGAACTCATGGACCGGGCCACGAAGTTGAGCGACGTGGTGACGCTGGAGGGCGAGCTGAGCGGCCGCCAGTCGGAGCTGGAGGCGCTGCTCGCCCAGCAGGCGTCCCTCAAGGACCGCACGACGCTCGCCACGATCACCCTGACGCTGTCCGAGACGCCCCCGAAGGCCGTCGGCGACGACGATGACGGGCCCGGGCTCCTCGACGCGCTGGCGGGCGGCTGGAGCGCCTTCGTGACCGCGCTGCGGTGGGTGGTGATGGCGGTCGCGGCCGTGCTTCCGTTCGCGGCGGTCGCCGCGGTGCTCGTGTGGGCGTGGCTGCGGTGGCTGCGGCCCCGTCGGGCGCGACGCGAAGTGGCCGCCGCGGGACACGGGACACAGGAAGGCCCCGGGCAGCCGACGTAGCGTGGGGCGCATGCGTACTGACACCTCCGCGCGGGAGCGGCTCGTGGTCATCGGCGGCGACGCGGCGGGCATGTCCGCCGCGTCCCAGGCGCGACGGCTGCGCGGCCCGGACGAACTGGAGATCGTGGCCTTCGAGCGCGGGGACTTCACCTCGTTCTCGGCGTGCGGCATCCCCTACTGGGTGGGCGGCCTGGTGGAGAGCCGGGACGAGCTGATCGCGCGCTCGCCGGAGGAGCACCGGGCGCGCGCCATCGACCTGCGGATGCGGACCGAGGTCATGGAGATCGATGTCGCGGGGCGGCGGGTACGCGCGCGTGCACGGGACGACGGGGCCGAGTCCTGGGTCGCTTACGACAAGCTCGTCATCGCGACGGGGGCGCGTCCGCTGCGGCCCGAACTGCCCGGCATGGACGCGCCCGGCGTGCACGGCGTGCAGACGCTCGGCGACGGGCAGGCCCTGCTCGACACCCTGGGCGCGACCGAGGGACGCAAGGCGGTCGTGGTGGGCGCCGGGTACATCGGCGTGGAGATGGCGGAGGCGCTCCTCCACCGCGGCTACGAGGTGACCGTCGTCAACCGGGGCGCCGAGCCCATGTCCACCCTCGACCCGGACATGGGGCGCCTGGTGCACAAGGCGATGACGGGCATGGGCATCACGCTGGTCGACGACGCCGAGGTGACCGAGATCCGTACGGGGGACGACGGACGGGCGCGGGCGGTCGTCACGGCGGACGCCGAGTACCCCGCGGACGTGGTGGTCCTCGGCATAGGAGTACGCCCGGAGACGACCCTGGCGCGGGAGGCAGGTCTGCCCCTCGGCGCGTCCGGGGGCCTGCTCACGGACCTCTCCATGCGTGTGCGGGGGCACGAGGACATCTGGGCGGGCGGCGACTGCGTGGAGGTCCTCGACCTGGTCGCGGGCCGGAACCGGCACATCGCGCTCGGCACGCACGCGAACAAGCACGGGCAGGTCATCGGGTCCAACGTCGGCGGCGGCTACGCCACGTTCCCCGGCGTCGTCGGCACGGCCGTCAGCAAGGTGTGCGACCTGGAGATCGCGCGCACCGGCCTGCGCGAGAAGGACGCCCACCGCGCGGGGCTCCGGTTCGTGACGGCGACGATCGAGTCGACTAGCCGCGCTGGCTACTACCCGGACGCGGCGCCCATGACCGTCAAGATGCTCGCCGAACGCCGCACCGGCCGCCTCCTGGGCGTCCAGATCGTCGGCCGCGAGGGCGCCGCGAAACGCGTCGACGTGGCGGCGGTGGCCCTGACGGCAGGGATGACGGTGGACCAGATGACCGCGCTCGACCTCGGCTACGCGCCCCCGTTCTCCCCGGTGTGGGACCCGGTCCTGGTCGCGGCGAGGAAGGCGGTGGCGGCGGTACGGGCGGCGGACTAGCCGCCCGTACCGTGAGTCCTAGCGGGCCGTCCGCGTGTGCACGTAGTCGACAAGGCGGGTCAGCGTGTCCGGGTCCGTCGTCGGGAGGACGCCGTGGCCGAGGTTGAAGACGTGGCCCTCCAGGGCGGACGCCGCGTCGAGGACCTCGCGGGCCTTGGTCTCGATCGCCTCCGGGGTGGAGAAGAGGACCGCCGGGTCGATGTTGCCCTGGAGCGCCTTGCCGGGGCCGACGCGGCGGGCCGCCTCGTCGAGCGGGACGCGCCAGTCGACGCCGACGACGTCCGCGCCGGCCTCGCCCATGAGGCCGAGGAGTTCACCGGTGCCGACGCCGAAGTGGATGCGGGGCACGCCGTACGCCTCGACGGCCCGGAACACCTTCCGCGAGGCGGGCATGACGGAGCGCCGGTAGTCGGCGGGCGACAGGGCGCCGACCCAGGAGTCGAAGAGCTGGACGGCGCTCGCGCCCGCCTCGATCTGCACCTTGAGGAAGGCGGCGGTGATGTCCGCGAGCCGGTCGAGGAGGTCGGCCCAGAGCTGCGGGTCCCCGTACATGAGGGCCTTGGTGTGCTCGTGGTTGCGGGAGGGGCCGCCCTCGACGAGGTAGCTGGCGAGGGTGAACGGCGCGCCCGCGAAGCCGATGAGCGGCGTGGCGCCCAGCTCGGCGGTGAGCAGGCCCATGGCCTCGGTGACGTACCAGACGTCGTCCGGGGTGAGGTCGCGCAACCGGGCCAGGTCGGCGCGGTCGCGGATCGGGTTCGCGACGACCGGGCCGACGCCCGGCTTGATGTCGAGGTCGATGCCGATGGCCTTGAGCGGGACGACGATGTCGCTGAAGTAGATCGCCGCGTCCACCTTGTGGCGGCGCACCGGCTGCATCGTGATCTCGGCGACCAGCTCGGGCCGCATGCACGACTCCAGCATCGGGATGCCCTCGCGCACCTTGAGGTACTCGGGCAGTGAGCGCCCCGCCTGCCGCATGAACCAGACCGGCGTGTGCGGCACGGGCTCGCGCCTGCACGCCCTGAGGAAGGCGGAATCCTTGACGGCGTCGTGCGTCGCTGACGGCTGCTGGCCCGTGGCCTCGGTGTTGGCACTCACCCGGAAAGTCTCGCACGACCGCGAAGTGTCAGGTTTACGGCGTCGCAGGCGGGTGTCCTTGCCCGCGCGCGGGCCTCCTTCCCCTTAACCTTCCCGGCATGGCTGCGGCTCCGGGGACGGCGGCCGGACAGCCCGGAAGACTCACGGCAACGCGGACGGGATGAGTGAATCGGTGCGGGAGGGGCAGAACGCTCGGGACATGAACGCTGCACATGAGGACGGTACGGCTCCGTCGACGACGCCCCTGCCCTTCCGCACGGCGGTCGACGCCCTGCGCTCCGCGCGGCTGCGCCCGGAGATCGAGATCGACCCCACGCGCCCACCGCAGCGCCTGGCCCCCTTCTCCTACGCCCTGGAGGCGACGGTCGTCGACCCGGCCGAGGACGTCGACCCGGACGACGACGTGCTGGCCGACGGGCGTCTCGTCCTGCTGCACGACCCGTCCGGCCACGAGGCGTGGCACGGCACCTTCCGCCTGGTGACCCTGGTGCGGGCGGAGCTGGAGGCCGAGATGGCCGCCGACCCGCTGCTGCCCGACGTCTGCTGGTCGTGGCTGACGGGTGCGCTCGGGGCGCGCGGTCTCACGTACGGGGAGGCGTCCGGCACGGTCACCCGCGCGAGTTCGCACTACTTCGGCGGGATCGGTGACCGGCCCGCCGCCTCGCAGATCGAGATCCGCGCGTCCTGGACGCCGCGCGAGGGGCGCGGCGGGGTGCCGGACACGGCGGCGCACCTCGCCGCGTGGTGCGAGCTGCTCTGCCAGGTCGCGGGGTTGCCGCCGGTGGCGGCCGGTCCGCACGGCGCGGACGGTGCGAACGGCACGCACGGCGCGGTGGTCACGCTCCCCCAGCGCCGGGGCCCCCGCCCCACCTGACCCTTCTCAGGCGATTCTTTTCGGCCGCGTCGGCGAGTGCCCGGCGCGGCCGTCCCTCGTTCGGGGGACGAGCCGGTCCCCCGGGGTTCCGCTTCGATTCGGTTCGATCTTCGGATGATCGATACTGTGTCTGAATTGCCTGGATTGTTACTCACCAAATCGTGATCTTTCTCTAAAGGCGGGCGGGTTTGGTGCCGAAGACCTCTGTGACCTTGAAAGCACGGTTCGTCCCGGCTTCATCCCCGAGCCGGCTCAGTCCGCACCCCCAGGAGGCCTGGTGTCCGTTCTCCTCGAGCAGCCCTCAAGCCTGGTCGCCTACCGCCCGAACAAGCCGACCGCGATGGTGGTCGTGGCCGACCCCCGCGTCCGTTCCACCGTCACCCGCCATCTGTGGGCGCTCGGTGTGCGCGACGTGATCGAGGCCTCGTCCGTCGCGGAGGCTCGTCCCCGCATCGGCAACCCCCGTGACATCTGCGTCGCCGACGTCCACCTCCCCGACGGATCCGGTCTGACGCTCCTCTCCGAAACCAGAGCCGCGGGCTGGCCCAACGGCCTCGCCCTCTCCGCCGCCGACGACATCGGTGCCGTGCGCAACGCCCTCGCGGGCGGCGTCAAGGGCTACGTCGTCACCGGCACCCGTACCAACGTCGGACTGCCCTCGCGGCCCGGCGCCGCCCCGATCGGTGCCGCGGCCGCCCGCATGCACCGCCGCCCCCCGGGTGCCCCGAGCCACCCGGGCGGCTACCGCGAACTGTCCGGGCGCGAGGTGGAGGTGCTCCGCCTCGTCGCCGAGGGACAGTCGAACAAGGCCATCGGCGTCTCGATGGGCCTGTCCGCGCTGACCGTCAAGAGCCACCTCGCCCGCATCGCCCGCAAGCTCGGCACGGGCGACCGTGCCGGTATGGTCGCGGTCGCCCTGCGCACGGGCATCATCCACTGACCGGATCGATCACCTCTGGCCGGATCTTTCCGGTTCCTCTCTCTTCGGCGCCCGTCGACGGAACGTTCCGTCGACGGGCGCCGTCCGTTCACGGATACCCTTGACAGGTGACCGACGCCCAAGAGACCGCAGCAGACAGTTCACTGCGCACCACCGGAGGCGCTCCTCCGGACGACGTCGAGACGGCGCCGATCCCCCTGCTCGAACCGCGCGAGGGCATTCCGCCGGTGATCGCCGACGAGGCCGCGCTCGCCGAGGTGGTCGCGGCCTTCGCCGCGGGCACCGGACCCGTCGCCGTCGACGCCGAGCGCGCTTCCGGTTACCGCTACGGGCAGCGCGCGTACCTCGTCCAGTTGCGCCGCGAAGGCGCGGGCAGCGCGCTGATCGACCCCGTCGCCTGCCCCGACCTCTCCGGCTTCGGCGCGGCGATCGCGGACGCCGAATGGGTGCTGCACGCCGCGACGCAGGACCTGCCGTGCCTGCGCGAAATAGGCATGGTGCCCACCGAGCTGTTCGACACCGAACTGGCCGGGCGGCTCGCGGGCTTCCCCCGGGTCGGCCTCGGCGCGATGGTGGAGAGCGTCCTCGGCTACGTCCTGGAGAAGGGGCACTCGGCGGTCGACTGGTCGACGCGCCCGCTGCCCGAGCCGTGGCTGCGCTACGCCGCGCTCGACGTGGAGCTGCTCGTCGACCTGCGCGACGCCCTGGAGAAGGAGCTGGACCGGCAGGGCAAGCTCGACTGGGCCCGCCAGGAGTTCGCGGCGATCGCGGCGGCGCCGCCCGCGCCGCCCCGCAAGGACCCCTGGCGGCGCACGTCCGGCATGCACAAGGTGCGGCGGCGCCGGCAGATGGCCGTCGTGCGCGAGCTGTGGACCGCCCGGGACCGGGTGGCACAGCGGCGTGACGTGTCGCCGGGCAAGGTGCTCGGGGACACCGCGATCGTCGAGGCGGCGCTCGCGCTGCCCCCCAATGTGCACGCGCTCGCGGCGCTGCCCGGCTTCGGGCACCGCATGGGGCGCCGCCAGCTGGAGCAGTGGCAGGCGGCCGTCGACCGGGCCAGGGCGCTGCCCGACTCCGAGCTGCCGCAGCCCGGCCAGCAGGTGGCCGGCCCGCCGCCGCCCCGCGCCTGGGCCGACAAGGACCCCGCCGCGGCGGCCCGGCTCTCCGCGGCGCGGGCGGCGGTGTCCGCGCTGGCCGAAACGCTCAACATGCCGCAGGAAAACTTGATCACCCCGGACACGGTGCGCCGGGTCTGCTGGGAGCCGCCCCAGTCGGTGACCTCCGACTCGGTCGCGGAAGCCCTCACCGCCCACGGGGCGCGCCGCTGGCAGGTGGAACAGGTGACCCCGGTCCTGGTACGAGCCCTGACGGCCCACGCCTGACCGGTCCTTGCCGCCGGCTCATCATCACCGGAAGGCCGACGGGCGGCTGCGGGTCCTCGTGGGCTGGTCGCGCAGTTCCCCGCGCCCCTGGAGGCATGCGGCTCCGCCGCGCCTCCATCGGGGAGATGGCGCACGAAGTGCGCATCTCAGGGGCGCGGGGAACTGCGCGCCCAGCCACGACGGCGCCGCGGATGACACCTGGCCGACCACGACGGCGCCGCAGAGGACCCGTGTTCGCGGGTGGCCACGACGGCGCTGAGGTTGGCCCGTGTCGGCCATGACGTAGCCGCCGACTATCTGTGGGCGGCCTCGACGGTGTTGCGGACGGTGCCACCAAGGCGCCCCGCCCACGGCAACCCGCAGCCGGTTCACAACCTCCCGGGGCACCCGAAACCGCGCCCCACCTAAAGCACCCCACCCGATGCCCGCCCCCGAGCGGAGCGGAAGTGTGACGTTCGCCGCTTGGCGCGATGGGGCTGGGCAGCGTGGTTACCCACAAGTAGCATGAGGGGGTGAGCGCGCGCTCAGGCGCGCGCCGTGGCAGTGCCGTCCCGCATCTTGGAGGAGAGCCATCGTGCCTCGTACCGTCAGGGACGTCGTCTTCGTCGACGGCGTCCGCACCCCGTTCGGCAAGGCGGGCCCGAAGGGCATCTACCACGAGACCCGCGCCGACGACCTCGTCGTGAAGGCCATCCGGGAGCTGCTGCGGCGCAACCCGAACCTCGACCCCGCCAAGATCGACGAGGTCGCCATCGCCGCGACCACGCAGATCGGCGACCAGGGCCTGACCCTCGGCCGCACGGCCGGCATCCTCGCGGGCCTCCCCCAGTCGGTCCCCGGCTACTCCATCGACCGCATGTGCGCGGGCGCGCTGACGGCCGTGACGACCGCCGCCGGTTCCGTCGCGTTCGGCGCGTACGACGCCGTGATCGCCGGTGGCGTCGAGCACATGGGCCGCCACCCGATGGGCGAGGGCGTCGACCCGAACCCGCGGTTCGTCTCCGAGAAGCTGGTCGACGAGTCCGCCCTGTTCATGGGCATGACCGCGGAGAACCTGCACGACCGCTACCCGCACATCACCAAGGAGCGCGCCGACAAGTACGCGGTCGCCTCCCAGGAGAAGGCGGCGAAGGCGTACGCGAACGGCAAGATCCAGCAGGACCTCGTCCCGATCTCCGTGCGCAACACCAACGCCGAGGTCGGCGAGGTGGGCTGGGGCCTGGTCACCGCCGACGAGCCGATGCGTCCGGGGACCACCCTGGAGAACCTCGCGAACCTGAAGACGCCGTTCCGTACGCACGGCCGCGTCACGGCGGGCAACGCGGCGGGCCTGAACGACGGCGCCACCGCCTCGATCATCGCCTCCGAGGAGTTCGCCCGGGAGAACAACCTCCCGGTCAAGATGCGCCTCGTCTCCTACGCCTTCGCGGGCGTGGAGCCGGAGGTCATGGGCTACGGCCCGATCCCGGCCACGGAGAAGGCGCTCGCCAAGGCGGGCCTGTCCATCGAGGACATCAACCTCTTCGAGATCAACGAGGCGTTCGCCGTCCAGGTCCTCGCCTTCCTGGACCACTACGGCATCGCCGACGACGACCAGCGCGTCAACCAGTACGGCGGCGCCATCGCCTTCGGTCACCCGCTGGCCTCCTCCGGCGTACGGCTGATGACCCAGCTCGCCCGCCAGTTCGAGGAGCAGCCGGAGGTCCGCTACGGCCTCACCACCATGTGCGTCGGCTTCGGCATGGGCGCCACGGTGATCTGGGAGAACCCGCACCACAAGGACGCCGGAGGCGACAAGTGAGCACCACCACCGCTGAGCTCCTGAAGGGCGCGGCCGAGCTGTTCCCCGGCGAGGTCGTCACCTCGGCGCACGTACGCCACCTCGACCTGCCGTACGGCGCCGGGCGCTTCGCGCTGATCACGCTGGACAACGGCTTCGACCACACCAAGCCGACCACCTTCGGCCCCGGCTCGCTCGCGAACCTGAACACCGCGATCGACCAGGTCGAGGCGGAGGCTAAGGCGGGCGAGATCGTCGGCGTCGGCATCACCGGCAAGCCGTTCATCTTCGCGGTCGGCGCCGACCTCAAGGGCGTCGAGCTGCTGAAGAACCACGACGACGCGCTCGCCATCGGCAAGGGCGGCCATGAGGTCTTCAAGCGCCTCTCGGGCCTCGCCGTGCCGACGTTCGCGTACTACAACGGTGCCGCGATGGGCGGCGGCGTCGAGGTCGGCCTGCACTGCTCGTACCGCACGGTGTCGAAGGCGCTGCCCGCCTTCTCGCTGCCCGAGGTCTTCCTCGGCCTCGTCCCCGGCTGGGGCGGCTGCGCCCTCCTGCCGAACCTGATCGGCGCCGACAAGGCCGTCTCGGTGATCATCGAGAACTCGCTGAACCAGAACAAGCAGCTCAAGGGCGCGCAGGTCTACGAGCTCGGCATCGCCGACGCGCTCTTCGAGGGCGCGGACTTCCTGGAGCAGTCGCTGCTGTGGACCGCCCAGGTGCTGAAGGGTGACGTCAAGGTCGAGCGCCCGGACGTCGACCGTGGCGAGGCGTGGGACCAGGCCGTCGCGCGCGGCCGGTTCATCGCCGACTCCAAGGTGCACGGGGCGGCCCCGGCCGCGTACCGCGCCCTGGAGATCATCGCCGCCGCGAAGAGCGGGGACCTCCAGGCCGGGTTCGACGCCGAGGACAAGGCCCTCGCGGACCTGATCATGGGCGGCGAGCTGCGCGCCGGCATCTACTCGTTCAACCTCGTGCAGAAGCGCGCCAAGCGGCCCGCCGGCGCCCCGGACAAGAGCCTCGCGCGCCCGGTCACCAAGGTCGGCGTCGTGGGCGCGGGCCTCATGGCCTCGCAGCTCGCGCTGCTTTTCCTGCGCCGCCTCGAGGTACCGGTCGTCCTGACCGACATCGACCAGGAGCGCGTCGACAAGGGTGTGGGCTACGTCCACGCCGAGATCGACAAGCTGCTCGGCAAGGGCCGCATCAACCAGGACAAGGCCAACCGCCTCAAGGGCCTCGTCTCCGGCGTCCTCGACAAGGCCGAGGGCTTCTCCGACGCGGACTTCATCATCGAGGCCGTCTTCGAGGAGATCGGCGTCAAGCAGCAGGTGTTCGCGGAGGTCGAGGCGGTCGCCCCGGCGCACGCGATCCTCGCCACCAACACCTCCTCGCTCTCGGTCACCGAGATGGCGTCGAAGCTCCAGCACCCCGAGCGGGTCGTCGGCTTCCACTTCTTCAACCCCGTCGCGATCCTGCCGCTCCTGGAGATCGTGCGCGGCGAGAAGACGGACGACGCGGCGCTCGCCACGGCGTTCGGCGTCGCCAAGAAGCTGAAGAAGACGGCGGTGCTCGTGAAGGACGCCCCGGCGTTCGTCGTGAACCGCATCCTCACCCGCTTCATGGGCGAGATCCAGAACGTCATCGACGAGGGCACCCCCGTCGAGGTCGCCGAGAAGGCCGTCGAGCCGCTCGGCCTGCCGATGTCGCCGCTGGTCCTCCTGGAGCTGGTCGGCCCGGCGATCGGTCTGCACGTCTCCGAGACCCTGAACCGCGCCTTCCCGGAGCGCTTCACCGTCTCCCCGAACCTCGCGGCCGTCGTCAAGGCGGGCAAGCGCGGCTTCTACGTGTACGACTCCGGCAAGCCCGAGCTCGACCCCGAGGTCGCCGCGCTCCTCAAGCAGGGCGATGTCGTCCTCACCGAGGAGCAGGTCCGCGACCGCGTGCTCGACGCCGTCGCCCAGGAGATCGGGCTCATGCTCGACGAGGGTGTCGTCGCCGAGGCGCAGGACATCGACCTGTGCCTGATCACGGGTGCGGGCTGGCCCTTCCACCTGGGCGGGATCACTCCGTTCCTGGACCGGGAGGGTGTCTCCGAGCGGGTCAACGGCAAGCGGTTCCTGGAGCCGGGCGTCGCGTCCGTCCCCGCGTAACGGGGGACGCGCTCTCCCGTACGGCTGAGGGGCGCGGGGCGACTGCGGACCGGCTGTGGCTGGTCGCGCAGTTCCCCGCGCCCCTTTTGACGACCCGGCGTCACGCGTGCGCCGCGTCTAACGGGTCGCGGCCCGTCCCTGATGTCTGGGTGCGTAGGCGGCTGCGGGTCGGATGTGGCTGGGCGCGCAGTTCCCCGCGCCCCTTAACAGACCCGCGCCACGCGCGTGCCGCGTCTAACAGGTCGCTGCGTTTACTCCACCCCGTGCCATGCCTCCATCGCCAGGCCCGGTTCGGCCTTGCGGTGGGTGAGGTGCATGCGGGGTGGGTTGCCGGGGGTGTAGGTCGCGGCTACCACGCGGTCCGTCGCGTCCTTCGCCAGGGCGATGCGGGCGTCGGGGGGCAGGGCGGGGCCCGACTCCGCCCACCAGGCGCCCGCCGACTCCATCTCGGTCGGGTACGCGGCGAAGGCGACCCGGCCGCTGTCGGCGCGCTGGGCGAGCAGGGTGCAGTCGACCCCGTCCAGGGAGCAGCGGATCAAGGAGACGGCGCCGGGGCCCGCCGCGTCCACCAGGCGCACGGGGGCCTCGTCGCCGCGCCAGACGCACAGGGCGCCGTCCTCGTCCGTGAAGTACAGGGTGGTGTGCTCGGGCGAGGTGGCGAGGGCCCGCAGGGTGTCGGGCCGGGCCGTCGCCGGGCACGGCTTCTCGTCGAGGACGGGGTTGCCGCCCGGCTTCTCCTGCCGCCAGCGCAGGATGGATTCGCCGGTGGCCGCGTACAGGGTGATCAGGCCCGACTCCCCCGCGACGGCGGCGAGTTCACCGCGTACGCCCTTGCCCTTGAAGTCGCGCCAGGGGCCCCAGCCGCCCTTCTCCGCTTGCGCGCGCATGCTGACGCCACCGCCCCGGTTGCGGACGAAGACGTGGGCGCGACCCTGCGCGTCGACGGCGACGGCGGGCGGGCCCGTCCGGTCGCCGGTGCGGTTCGGGTGGCCGATCGGCATCCAGTCGAGCGCGGCGAGGTGCGGCTGGAAGTGCGTCGAGTGGACGAGCCCCGACTCGCCGGGGACGGTGGGGCGCCACGACACCAGGTGGACGTAGCCCGCGGGCGCCTGGGCCAGGGCGAGGACCGGGTGCAGCCGCTGGTCGCCGCCGACCGTGCGCGGGTCGCTCCAGGGGCCGCCCCGGACGCGCTCGGTGCGGCAGAGGACCGCGTCGCCGTCGGGGGTGAACGCGTAGGCGCAGAGCCTGCCGTCGCGTCCGCGTATCAGCCAGTCACCGTTCACCGTTCCACTTTAAGTGGCGCAGGCCCATGCCCTCACCGCCGCCCCTGGCACGTACGGTTCCCGTATGACGACTCTTGTGGTGGTGGACGGCGCGAACGTCGTCGGTTCCGTCCCCGACGGCTGGTGGCGTGACCGCCGCGCCGCCGCCGTACGCCTGCGGGACCGCCTCGCGCACTACGCGCGGGAGCACCCGGACGAGGAGGTCGTCCTGGTCGTCGAGGGCCGCGCCCGCGGGGTCGAGCCGGTCCCCGGTGTCCGGATCGAGGAGGCCCCCGGCGAGGGCGACGACCACATCGTGGCGGTGGCGGCGGCCGCGACGGGCCCCTGCGTGGTCGTCACGGCCGACCGGGAGCTGCGCCGCAGGGTGGAGGAGAAGGGCGCACGGTGCGCGGGGCCCCGAATGGTCTACCCGTAGCGATGGCCACCTGACCTACGGGTACGGCCCGCACCCCGCGCCTGACTCGCGCCTCGCCGGCCGCGGAATCTCCCGGTCGGCCTGAGGTCACTTCGCGGTGCCGGCGCCCAGCCGACTGTGCCGACGGCCGTACACGAAGTAGATGACCAGGCCGAGCACCATCCAGGCGAGGAACCGCAGCCAGGTCTCCACGGAGAGGTTCAGCATCAGCCACACCGACGCCGCGACCGAGGCGATCGGCAGGACGGGTACCCACGGCGCGCGGAAGGCGCGGGGCAGGTCGGGGCGGGTGCGCCGCAGGATGATCACGCCGAGGGCGACGACGACGAAGGCGAACAGCGTGCCGATGTTGACCAGCTTCGACAGCTCCTCCAGGGAGACGAACCCGGCGAGCAGCGCGGACGCGACACCGAGGATGATCGTCGAGCGGTAGGGCGTACGGAACTTCGGGTGGACGTCGCTGAACACCTTCGGCAGGAGCCCGTCGCGGCTCATGGCGAAGAAGACGCGGCCCTGGCCGAGCAGCAGGATCATGACGACGGTGACGAGGCCGATGATGGCGCCGAAGTTGATGAGCCCGGCCCAGAACGGCTGGTCGATGGCCTTGAACGCGTCGGCGAGCGGGGCGTCCGCGCTGAGGGTGCTGTACTTCTGCATGCCGGTGACGACGATGGAGACGCTCACGTACAGGGCGGTGCAGATGGCGAGGGAGCCGATGATGCCGCGCGGCACGTCCTTGGCCGGGTCGATGGTCTCCTCGGCGGCGGTGGCGACGACGTCGAAGCCGATGTACGCGAAGAAGACGATGGCGGCGGCGGTGAAGATGCCCATGACACCGAAGGCCGACGGGGTGTAGCCGAAGATCGATTCGAGGAGCGTGGCGCTGAGCCCGGAGCCGCCCTCGACGTCCTTCTGCGGCGGGATGAACGGCTTGTAGTTGGCGCCGACGATGTGGAAGCTGCCGACCGCGATGATGATCAGGACGACGAGGACCTTGACGGCGACGACCAGCGACGTGACGTGCGCGGAGAGCTTGACGCCCGCGACCAGGACGCCGGTCATGACGAGGATGAGCAGCACGGCGGCGAGGTTGAAGCCGAACTTGCCGTCGTGCGGGCCGACGAGGACGGCGGGCAGCGGGATGCCCCAGCTGTCCAGGAGCGACTGGACGTAGCCCGCCCAGCCGACGGAGACGGTGGCGGCGCCGAGCGCCAGCTCCAGGACGAGGTCCCAGCCGATGATCCAGGCGACGAACTCGCCGAGCGAGGCGTACGCGAAGGTGTACGCGGATCCGGCCACGGGGACGGTGGAGGCGAACTCGGCGTAGCAGAGCGCGGCGAGCGCGCACACGATGCCCGCGACGACGAAGGCGAGGGCGACGGCGGGGCCCGCGTAGTCCTTGGCGACAGTGCCGGTGGTGACGAAGATGCCGGCGCCGATGACGACGCCGACACCGAAGACCGTGAGGTCGAGGGCGGACAGCGATTTGTTGAGCTTGTGCTCGGGCTCCTCGGTGTCCTGGATGGACTGTTCGATGGACTTCGTTCTGAACAGCCCGCTGCGTGCGCGTCCCGCGTCTGGCGTGGTGGTCACCGGCTACCTCCGTCGTCTGTCGTCTCCGACATGATTCGGACAAGTAACCGCCGACCGACCGATCAGTCCTGCGCGTTCACGCGAAAGAGAGCGAGGCCGGACCACCCTTTGGGTGATCCGGCCCAATGTTCGCGGCTGACCCGCCGTCGTGGCTGGTCGCGCAGTTCCCCGCGCCCCTGACGGGGCTCAGTCCCTGGCCGGCTCCATCTCCTGCGCGGAGCGGTCGCGCTCGTTGCGGCCGTCCAGCTTGGCCACCAGGCCCGTGACCTGGCGGGCGATGTCGGGCGCGGTCAGACCGATTTCGGCCATGACCTCCTTACGAGAGGCATGGTCGAGGAACCGCGGCGGAATACCGAAGTCCCGCAGCGGCACGTCGACGCCCGCGTCCCGCAGCGCCTGGGCGATGGTCGAGCCGACACCGCCGACCCGGGAGTTGTCCTCGACGGTCACGACGACACGGTGGCGCTCGGCGAGCGGCGCCATCGCCTCGTCGACGGGCTTGACCCAGCGCGGGTCGACGACGGTCGTGGTGATGCCCTGCTTGTCGAGCAGGTCGGCGATCTCCAGGCACATCGGGGCGAGCGCGCCGACGGAGACGAGCAGCACGTCGGGCCGGTCGCTGCCGGGCTCGCGCAGGACGTCCATGCCCCCGACCGTGGAGACGGCCTCGACGGCGGGGCCGACCGCGCCCTTGGAGTAGCGCACGACGGTCGGTGCGTCCTCGATCTGGACGGCTTCCCGCAACTGGGCGCGGACCTGGTCGGCGTCGCGCGGCGCGGCGATCCTGAGGCCGGGGACGACCTGGAGGATCGACATGTCCCACATGCCGTTGTGCGAGGCGCCGTCGGTGCCGGTGACCCCGGCCCGGTCCAGCACGAACGTCACGCCGCACTTGTGCAGGGCCACGTCCATCAGGAGCTGGTCGAAGGCGCGGTTGAGGAAGGTCGCGTAGACGGCGAAGACGGGGTGCAGGCCGCCGGCGGCGAGGCCCGCCGCGCTGGTCGCGCCGTGCTGCTCGGCGATGCCGACGTCGTAGACCCGCTCGGGGAACCTGTCCGCGAACTTCTTCAGGCCGACGGGCTGGAGCATGGCCGCGGTGATGGCGACGATGTCCTCGCGCTCCTCGCCGAGCTTGACCATCTCGTCGCCGAAGACGGAGGTCCAGTCGGCGCCGGACGCCTTGATGGGCAGGCCGGTGTCGGGGTGGATGGGGCCGATGCCGTGGAAGCGGTCCGCCTCGTCCTGGAGGGCGGGCGTGTAGCCGCGGCCCTTCTCGGTGAGGCAGTGCACGATGACGGGGCCGCCGAAGCGCTTGGCGCGGGTCAGCGCCGACTCCAGGGCCTCGATGTCGTGGCCGTCGATCGGGCCGACGTACTTGAGGCCGAGGTCCTCGAACATGCCCTGCGGGGCGATGAAGTCCTTGAGGCCCTTCTTGGCGCCGTGCAGGGTCTCGTAGAGCGGGCGGCCGACGACCGGGGTGCGCTCCAGGAGGTCCTTGCCGCGGGCGAGGAAGCGCTCGTAGCCGTCGGTGGTGCGCAGGGTGGCCAGGTGGTTGGCGAGGCCGCCGATGGTGGGGGCGTAGGAGCGCTCGTTGTCGTTCACGACGATGACGAGCGGGCGGTCCTTGGCGGCGGCGATGTTGTTCAGCGCCTCCCAGGCCATGCCGCCGGTGAGCGCGCCGTCACCGATGACGGCGACCACGTGGTCGTCCTTGTCGAGGACCTCGTTGGCCTTGGCGAGGCCGTCGGCCCAGCCGAGGACGGTGGAGGCGTGGCTGTTCTCGATGAGGTCGTGCTCGGACTCGGCCTGCGAGGGGTAGCCGGAGAGGCCGCCCTTCATCTTCAGCTTGGAGAAGTCCTGGCGTCCGGTGAGCAGCTTGTGCACGTAGGACTGGTGGCCGGTGTCCCACAGCACCTTGTCCTTCGGGGACTCGAAGACGCGGTGCAGGGCGATGGTCAGCTCGACGACGCCCAGGTTGGGGCCGAGGTGGCCGCCGGTCTTGGAAACCGCGTCGACGAGGAAGGACCGGATCTCTCCTGCCAGCTGGTCCAGCTGCTCCAGGCTGAGCCGGTCCAGATCGCGCGGTCCCGTGATGCGGGTCAGCAGCGGCACCCGTGCCTCCTTGCGATAGAGCTGTGAGTAGCTGGTTGAGCTGTTCGAGTTTGCCGGGCTTGTCGAGTCTAATGTTCCGCTCCCGCTCGCGGCGGGCGGGCCGGGCGTTCGCGGCCCCGCGTTCGGCCGACCGGTCCTCCCCCGCGCATGACTGTGCCCGGCGTCGTCCTTGACGCCGGGCACGGTCGGCCCAGGTGGACCCGGGGGAAGGCGGTCAGGCGCGGCCGGCCGACTTCTGGGTCTTGCGGCTGATCGAGTCGATGACGACCGTGGCGAGGAGCACACCACCGGTGATCATGTACTGGATCGGGGTCTCGATGCCCTGGAGGGCGAGACCGTACTGGATCGAGGTGATGACGAGCACACCGAGCAGCGCGTTCCAGGTGCGGCCCCGGCCGCCGAAGAGGCTGGTGCCGCCGATGACGGCCGCGGCGATGACGTTCATCAGGAGGTCACCGGCGCCGGCGCTCTGGTTGGCCGCCGCGATCTTGGAGGCCCAGAAGAGGCCGCCGACCGAGGCGAAGAGGCCCGCGATGGCGAAGACGGAGACCCGTACCGCGGTGACGTTGATGCCGGCGCGGCGGGACGCCTCGACGCTGCCGCCGAGCGCGAAGACCTTGCGGCCGTAGGAGGTGCGGCGCAGCACGAAGTCGGAGCCGACCAGGACGATCGCGAAGAGCAGCACCGCGAGCGGCAGGCCCTTGTACTGGTTGAAGATGATCGCGACACCGAACGCGGCGATGGCGAGCAGCACCGTGCGCAGCACGATGTCGCTGAGCGGCCGGGACGGGATGCCCGCGGCCTCGCGGCGCCGGTTGGAGAGGAACGTCGGCACGAAGTAGGCGACGACCGCGACGACGGCGAGCCCGTAGGCGGCGGCGACGTCGGAGAAGTAGTAGTTCGTGAGGTTGCCGACGACGCCTTCGCTGTCGATGTTGATCGTGCCGTTGGAGCCCAGGATCTGGAGCATGAAGCCGTTCCAGAACAGCAGGCCGGCCAGGGTCACGGCGAAGGCGGGGGCGCCGATGCGGGCGAAGAAGAAGCCGTGGATGGCGCCGATGACGGCACCGGCCGCGAGGGCGGTGAGGACGGCGAGCCACTCGTTGACCCCGTGGGTGACGCTCATCACGGCCATGATCGCCGAGGAGACGCCGGAGACGGAGCCGACCGACAGGTCGATCTCGCCGAGCAGCAGTACGAAGATGATGCCGACGGACATCATGCCCGTGGCGACCATGGCGACGAAGATGTTGTTCAGGTTCTGCGCGCCCAGGAACGCCGAGTTCAGGCTCTGGAAGATGACGCAGATGACGATGAGGCCGATGACGACGGGTATCGCGCCGAGGTCACCGCCGCGCAGCTTGCGCTTGAACTCGCCGACGTAGCCCGCGAAGCCCTGCTCGCGCACGAGGAGGCGGGGGTCGACGGCGGCCACGGCGGCGCCCGCGGCGGGCGGGGCCGCGTCCACAGGGGCCTTGGTGACCTTGGTGGTCTTGTCGATGCTCACTTCTGAGCCTCCGCGTTGCTGCGCGCCGCACGACGGGTCACGGCGTTGTCCGTGGCGCCGGTGATGGCGGAGATGATCTCTTCCTGCGAGGTCGTCTTGACCTCGAACACACCGTTGTTGCGGCCGAGCCGCAGCACGGCGACCTTGTCGGCGACGGCCTTCACATCGGCCATGTTGTGGCTGATGAGGATGACCGCGTGGCCGCGCTCGCGCAGCCGCTCGACGAGGTCGAGGACCTGCGCGGTCTGCTCGACGCCGAGGGCGGCGGTCGGCTCGTCGAGGATGACCAGCTTGGGCTCGCCGAGCATGGAGCGGGCGATGGCCACCACCTGGCGCTGACCGCCGGAGAGGGAGGCGATCGGGATGCGCACGCTCGGGATGCGGATCGAGAGGGTCTCCAGGAGCTCGCGCGAGCGGCGCTCCATCTCGATCTCGTCGAGGACGCCGCGGCGCTTGATCTCGCGGCCCAGGAACAGGTTGCCGACGACATCGATGTTGTCGCACAGCGCGAGGTCCTGGTAGACGGTCGCGATGCCCAGGTTCTGGGCGTCATGGGGCTTGTTGACCGCGACGGTCCTGCCGTCCCACTCGATGCGGCCCTCGTCGATCGGGTGCACCCCGGCGATCGTCTTGACCAGGGTGGACTTTCCGGCACCGTTGTCGCCCACCAGGGCGACCACCTCACCGGCGTGGACCTCAAGCTCTACATCGGTGAGCGCCTGGACGGCACCGAATCGCTTGGAGACCCCGCGCAACGCCAGCACGGGCGTAGCGGACACGTGAACCATCTCCTTCGCCGCCAAAGGCCTGACCCGGCGGGAGGTTGAACAGAAGACTGAGGGGGTGTTCCGTCCGGCGCCCCGCCGTCGAGCTTGCGGGGCTGTTTGCGGCGGGACGCCGGACGTACTCACACAGGAGCGCTACCGGAAGGGGCGCGCAAGTCCCGTGCGGGACAGGGGGGTTACTTCAGACCGATCTTGTCGCAGGCCGCCTTGTACTTGGCGGTGCAGATCTCGCCGAGGGTGTAGTAACCCTCCTTGATGACCGTGTCCTTGATGTTGTCCTGGGTCAGGGAGACGACCGGGACGATGACCGCGGGGACACCCTTCTCGGTGCCGCTGTCGACGGTGCCGGTGGCGATGGAGCTGTCCAGCTTGCCGTTCTTGGCGATCGAGACGGCCATCTTGGCGACGGTCTCGGCCTCCTGCGGGTACGACTTGAAGACGCTCATGTACTGCTCACCCGCGACGATGCGCTGCACACCGGCGAGCTCGGCGTCCTGGCCGGTGACCGGGGGAAGCTTGCTCACGCCCGCGCTCTTGAGCGCGGTGATGATGCCGCCCGCCATGCCGTCGTTCGCGGAGTAGACGCCGGCGATCTTGTCCTTGCCGACCGCGGAGATGGCGCCTTCCATGTTGGCGTTGGCGTTCTCCGGCTTCCACTCCTTGGTGTCGTACTCCTTGGCGACGGTCACCTTGCCGTCGAGGACGGAGTGGGCGCCCTTCTTGAACTGGGCGGCGTTGGGGTCGGTGACCGCGCCGTTCATCATGACGATCTTGCTGCTCTTGGTGGCCTTGGAGCCCAGGGCCTTCAGGAGCGCCTCGCCCTGCGTCTTGCCGACCTCCTCGTTGTCGAACGAGGTGTAGGCGGAGATGGGGCCCTCGGCCAGGCGGTCGTAGGCGACGACGGGGATGCCCGCGTCCTTGGCCTTCTTCACGCCGCTGGCGACGGCCTTGAAGTCGACCGCGTCCAGGATCAGCACGTCGACCTTCTTGGTGATCATCGTGTCGATCTGCTGCGACTGGAGGGTCGCGTCCTGCTTGGCGTTGAGGTACTCGAGCTTGCCCTTGCCATTGGTCAGCGTGGATATCTGCTTCTCAATGATCGGCTTGTCGAACTTCTCGTAGCGCGCGGTCTGGTTCTCGGGAAGGAGCAGGCCGACGGTGATGTCGTCGCCCTTCTTGCCCGTCGAGGCCTTGTCGCCGCTGTCGTCGCCCTTGGACTCCTTGGCGGAGCCACAGGCGGCGAGCGAGACGGCCATGGCAGTGGCACAGAACGCAACGGCGGCACGACGCATACGCGTGTTCACTTCAGAAACCTCCCTGACGAGGCCGCGACGTTGCGGCCGAGGTGGCTGGAAGTCAACTCGGCCGCAACCCCAGCGTCAAGGAGTAAATCCTTAACGAGATGGCAACGGTGTCATGCGTTCTCTAAGTGAAGGCAGGTGTCACGGTGGGCACGGTGCCGTCCAAAAGGGTCGAATCACCCATCTCGCTGAGCGCCAGGGCGAGCGCCCCGAGCACCTCCGCACGGCCGCCCAACGCCCCGGGAAGGACGGAGAGTTGGCGGGCGGCGCTGGGGATCGCATAGCGCCCCACGGACTCCCTGATGGGCCCCAGGACCAGCTCCCCGGCCTCGGCCAGGTCGCCGCCGAGGACGACCCGGCTCGGGTTGAGCAGATTGCAGAGGTTCGCGACCCCGGAGCCGATGTGCCGGCCCACGTCCGCGATCACCCGGCGGCACCCCGGGTCCCCGTCGCGGGCGAGGCGGACGACGCCCTCCAGGGTCAGATCGGTGCCGTGGCTGGACTGGAGCAGCGGCAGGACGTACCGGGCGGCCGTGAAGGTCTCCAGGCAGCCGCGGTTGCCGCAGCGGCAGACCGGGCCCGACTCGTCCAGCGTGATGTGGCCGATCTCGCCCGCGGTGCCGCCGGGCCCCCGGTAGATCTTCCCGTCGATGACGAGCCCCGCGCCGACGCCGCTCGCGACCTTGATGTAGGCCAGGTCCTTGACGCCGCGCCCGCTGCCCCAGACCAGCTCGCCGAGGGCGCCCAGGTTGGCGTCGTTGTCCACGTGCACCGGCACGCCCAGGCGGCGGCCCAGCTCCTCGGCGGGCCGTGTCCCGGTCCAGCCCGGCAGGATCGAGGTGGAGCCGAGCGTGCCGCTCTCCACGTCGATGGGGCCCGGCACGCCGAGCCCGACCCCGGCCACCTTGGCCCGGTCCACGCCGGTCGCCGCGACGAGCCGCTCCACCAGCTCCTCGGCGCGGTCGAAGCCCTGCGCGGCGCTCGCGTCCACGTCGAGCGGCTCGGACTCCTCGGCGAGCACCTGGTGGGCCAGGTTGCCGATGGCCACGCGCAGGTGCGTGTGGCCGAAGTCGACGCCGATCACGATGCCCGCGTCACCGCTGAGCGAGACGCTGCGGGCCCTGCGCCCCCCGGCCGAGGTGGGCGTGACCTCGACGGTTCCGCCGTCCTTGAGCTCCCGGACGATGTTGGAGACCGTGGCCGCGGACAGACCCGTCGTCCTCGCGATCTCCGCCTGCGTGAGCGAACCGGCGAGCCGCACGGCGCGTACGACCCGCTCCAGATTGGCCCGGTGCAGCGACGACTGCGACCCCGGAGTCTCCATTGACTCTCTCCACCTCTGCCCCTGGCCCGCGCCGCACGGCGTGACGTCACACCGCGTGACCGGGCCTTGTACAAGTTATGAACTCCAAGCTCCGCTGAAGTGCCATCTGCCGTCAAGCCCTTGACAGAAATCGGTTCCAACGGGCGTGGGCACGGGTCCGGCCCCGGAGAGTGTCCCTCCGGGGCCGGACCCGTGCGTGCGCGGACGGTCGCGCTCGGTGCTACTTGAGCGCCCCCGCCGTCAGCCCCTGCACCACCTGCCGCTGGAAGATGATGTAGGCGGCGAGCACCGGCAGCATCGCCATGACCAGACCGGCGAAGAGGCCGGACCAGTCGCCCTTGTAGCCCTGGCTGGTGGCCAGCTCGACGAGGCCCTGGGCGAGCACCCGCTTGTCGGGGTCGGTGTTCAGGACCGTCGGCAGCATGTACTGGTTCCACTGGCCGAGGAAGTTGAAGATGCCCACGCTGATCAGGCCGGGCTTGGCCATGGGCAGCATGATCTGGAAGAAGGTCCGGGTGTGCGAGGCGCCGTCGACGAACGCGGCCTCCGCGATCGAGGTCGGCAGCGTCCGGAAGAACGACGTCAGGAAGAACACCGTGAACGGCAGCGAGTACGCGATGTAGGCCAGGATGAGCCCGGGCAGCGTGTTCAGCAGCGCCATGTTGTTCATCACGTAGAACAGCGGCACCAGGGCCAGCATGATCGGGAAGCTCATGCCCGCGACGAACAGGAAGTAGATGAAGCGGTTGCCCGGGAACTCGAAGCGCGCGAGGACGTAGGCGGCCATGGAGCCGAGGACCAGCGTGCCGACGAGCGAGCAGCCGACGACGATCAGGGTGTTGGCGAAGTAGTCGCTCATGTGCGCCTGCGACCAGGCCCGCGACCAGTTCTCGAAGTGCAGCTTGTCGGGCAGCGCCCAGGGCGAGCTGAGGATCGAGTTGTCGTCCTTGAACGACGTCATGACCGCCCAGAGCAGCGGCAGCACCACCAGGATCGCCCAGATGATCAGGACGCCGTGGGAGAAGACGTTCAGGGTGGAGCCGGTGACGTCCTTGCCCGTCTCGGGCGCGGCGTCGTGCTTGGCCACGCGCGGGCCCGGCACGGGCCCGGCGGGCCCGCCCCGCTGCTCGGCGGGGGGCGGGGTGTCAGTGGTCTTCATCAGTACTCCAGCCGCTCGCGCCGGCCAAGACGCATCACGATCGCCGCGAACAGCAGCGTGACGATGAGGAGCGCGACGCCGATGGTGGTCGCGTAGGCGGCGTTCGCGTCACGGAACGCCGACTGGTAGACGTACAGCGGGAGGACGGTCGTCGAGTAGTCGGGACCGCCGGGGCCCACCGTCATGATCTGCACCGCGGCGAACGCCTCGGCGCCGAGGGCGAGGATGCCCATGTAGACCCAGCCGGACTGGATGGTGTCCCACAGCAGCGGCAGCGTGATCCGGAAGAACGTGGTGACGCGGCTGGCGCCGTCGAGCAGGGCCGCCTCGTAGAAGTCCTTGGGGATGGAGGCCATGCCCGCCGAGAACAGGACGACGAAGAAGCCGGTCGTGCCCCAGACGAGGACCGCCATGACGGCCCACAGCGCCCAGGCCGGGTCGCCCAGCCACTCCGGCTGGAAGCCGCCGAGCCCGACGGCCTTGAGCGCCGAGTTCAGGGCGCCGCCGTTGGGGTTGTAGATGAAGCGGAAGAGCAGGGCGACGATGGCGATCGAGAGCACCTGCGGGAAGAAGTACGCGATCTTGTAGAAACCGGAACCGCGCACTCCGGAAATGGCGGCGCCTTTGCGGCGCCGCCCGCCGACGTTGAGCATGAACGAGAAGAACAGCGCGAGGCTCAGCGTCACCAACGGCAACAGCAGAACGAGGACCACACTGTGCTGCAGCGATTTCCAGAAAATGTCGTCGTGCAGCATACGGGTGTAGTTGTCGAAGCCCACCATCTTGAAGTCGGGGCTCAGACCGGTCCAGTCGGTGAACGAGTAGTAGATCGACTGGATGAACGGCCAGATGACGAAGATGGCGTACAGCGCCAGCGGGGCCACCAGAAAACCCACTATGAAGCGGTACTTGCCGTGTTGCATGGTTACCGACCCCGATCGCTGTGCGGGTGCCGCCGTTGATGACGTGTGCGCACGTGCCGTTCTCCCGCTTGTCTCTTACTGGCTCACTGGTGCTTGTAGTGCTTGATCGACTGGTCCTTGGCCGCCGCGTCGGCGAAGCCCTGGATCTTCTTGATGGCCTCCGCCGGGGTGAGCCGGCCGGCCATCATCTCGCCGAGACCGGCGACGCCGATCTGCTCCTTCTGCAGCTTGACGTACCAGTCCTGGAGACGGGGGTTGACCACGTTGTCACCGGCCTTCTTCAGCGCGGCGACACCGGACGTGAGGCCCGGGGTCAGGTCGATGCCCTCGGTGCCGCCGTTGTAGGCGGAGAGCGACTTGACCTGGCTGGTGAAGTTCTTCGACGAGGCCTCACTGAGCATGATGCGCAGCTGCTCCATGCCGCCCTCGACGTTGGCCGCCTTGGCGGGCACGATGTACGGCTCGCCGCCGGAGGCCCAGATGGTGCCGAACGGCATCTTGTCGTTCTTGTCGAGGCTGGACGGGGCGCCGACGGAGAGCTTGAAGTCGGCCGGGATGACCTTCGCCGACTCGTTTTCTACCCAGGAACCGTTCGGGATGAACAGCGCCTTGCCCTTGGCCCACTCCGTCTGCGACTGGATGTGGTCGATGCCGGGCGTGCCCTTGAGGATGTAGCCCTTCGCGTACAGCTCGTAGTACGCGTCGAAGGCGGCCTTGACGGCCGGGTGCTTCCAGGCGTTCGGCTCCAGGTTGTCGATCGCGTCGAGGACCTGGCGGCCGCCGATCTTCGCGATGAACGGGTAGAGCGAGAACGGCAGGTAGTACGGGTACTTGCCCGCGTACGTCCAGCCCGCGATGCCCTTCTTCTTCGCCTTGGCGCACAGCGCGAGCATGTCGTCCCAGGTCTCCGGGTACGTCGCGTCGAGCTTCTCCAGGTTGGTCTGGGAGTACCAGACGCCGTAGACCGTGTACGCGTAGTACAGGATCCAGACCGGGTCGCCGTCGAACTGGCCCATCTCCACGATGCCGGGGCGCAGCGTGTCGCGGACCTTCTTGTTCGGGTCGTCGACGGACGGCGCGTCGAGCAGCGGCGTGAGGTCGGCGAGCTGCTTCTTGCCGACGAGGACGCCCATGTCCATCTGCTCGGCACCGGAGTTGTCGATGAGGTCCGGCGGGGTGCCGCCGTTGAACTTGGGCTGGAGCTCGGACTGGATCTTCTGGGTCGAGTGGAACGTGACCTTGGCCTTCGGGAACGCCTTCTTGTAGGCGGCGTTGGCGTCGGTGGCGTACTTCGTGCCGAAGCCGCCGTCGAAGATGACCACGGACAGGCCGGCGCTCTCGTTGACCGCCAGCGGGTTGGTCTTGGTCTTCTTGCCCTTCTCGACCTTGTCGTCGGAGCCGCTGTCGCCGCTCGCGCACGCCGAGAGGAAGCCCATCGACGGGACGGCGATCAGGCCGAGCGCCGCGGACCGCTTGATGAGGTCGCGGCGGTTGGTGCCGGCACCGGTGGTGTGCGCGTCGGAAGTGGATCCCATGCTCAAGTCCTCGCCTTCTCCAGGACTCAGGCGGTGAACCGGATCCTCCCCGGCACCGCGGTGATGTGCTGTGTCGTGCCGGGACCGAATCCCGGGCCCCGGGCCGGAGAAAGCGTCTCCGGAACGAACACGTCCGGAAATACCCCGTCCCGAGGGAACGCAATTGGAGCTGGGTGGTGCGGAAAGTTCCGGGACCGCGGCCGCGTCACGGCCGGGGCGGACGCCGACAGGTATAGTCCACTCACTGTGAGCTGGGCAAGATCGAATGCAGGTTTGGGCGTCGGTCTTTTCCGAGTTGAGACCTCCCGGAAATAAGCCATGGGCCGGTAGAAGTCGATCTTTTCAACTCCCTTGCCTACAAAGGATGTAGCGGCACGCGCCGGCCCCGAAGCCATGAACGCGTCCAGGCGGGGAGGAGGGGCACGAAAGCGCGTGAGTCGGGCGATGTGCGGTGCCCTGCGTTCGGAATGTGAACGCGCGCCCCGGGGTGACCCCCTCTGTTCCGGCCACTTCCCGGCACAGCACGCGGCCGGTCGCGTGCGCCCGGCCTATGCCAAGTGCAACCGCTGCGCCCCGTCGGGACTATCCGCGGGCGGCGCGGCGGGAGTACCCTTCGTGTCAGTCCGTGGACAGAGCGTCGCCGTAAGCGCGGCGATGTGCGTCCGGCGATCTCTCGGGCCCCTAGGAGGCCCCCACGCCAGCGGCTGCCTTTCGCGGGTGATTCGTTCCCGCGCCACAAGCGCCGCTCCCCGCCTCCACTGCCGGGCCCTCGCTTCACCGGACGGCGCACTGCCACTGGGACTCGCCATGCGCAACTACTTCGTCGACGACCTCCTCCTGATCACCCCGCTCCACCGGGCCCCGGGCGTCCGCCTGTTCGGCCAGGTGGTCGGCGCCCACAAGGCGTCCCTCGCCATCGCCGTGGCCGAACACAGCCGCGTCAGCGACGAGGTCACGGTGGATCTGACGCAGGTGACCTACCTGGCCAACGGCGCCCTGGAGACGCTCGTCGCCCTCGCCCGCAGCCTCACCCCGCCCCAGCGGCTCCGCATCCTGACCGGGCCGGGGCTCCGCGTCCAGGAGCGGCTCGCCGCGGAGGGCTGGGACCAGATCGACACCCTGTGGGTCGTCCGGGTCTGACCGCCCGCCCCACCCGGCGCCACGTCCTGCGCAACACCCTTGACACCACTGTCCCCTTGCCTCCCTACTGGACGTTGCGCAGCGAACTGACAACGTTGTCGACAGCGCCGGGAGGGTGCACACCGATGCAGGGCAGATCGATCCGAGCCAGCCGTTCCAGACACAGAATCACCACGACGGCGGCCGTGGGCGCGGCCGCGCTGGTGCTGACGGCGGTCGGCCAGGGGGCCGCGGCGGCCGCGCAGGCCCACAAGCCGCGCCCCGCCAAGGAGTTCAGCTCCTCCTTCGAGGAGGGCCAGCCGGCCCCGGACTGGCTCAACACGGTCGACACCGCGAAGGACGGCTCCAAGCGGTCGAGCGGCGTCGACGGCGGCTACAGCGGCGGCATCCCGGGCAATGTCAACGCCCATGTCACCGAGGTCCGCGCCAGCGGCGAGAACACGGGTGGCGGCGAGACCAAGGAGAACCTGGTCGACGGCGAGTCGACCAGCAAGTGGCTGGCGTTCACGCCGACCGCCTGGATCGAGTACGACCTCGACGAGCCGGCCAAGGTCACCAAGTACGCGCTGACCTCCGCCAACGACCACGATGAGCGCGACCCGAGGGACTGGACGCTCAAGGGCTCGACGGACGGCAAGGAGTGGACGACGCTCGACACCCGCTCCGGGGAAACGTTCGCCGAGCGTTTCCAGACGAAGACGTACGGGGTGGAGAACCCGGCCGCTTACTCGCATTTCCGGATCGAGTTCACGAAGAACAACGGGGCGGGCGACGCCACCCAACTCGCCGACCTCCAGCTCTCGACCGGCGACGAGCAGGTCCCCACCCCCGAGGACATGCTCTCCCTCGTGGACCGCGGCCCCAGCGGCTCCCCGACCGCCAAGGCGGGCGCGGGCTTCACCGGAAAGCGCGCGCTGCGCTACGCCGGTACGCACAAGGCGGACGGGCGCGCGTACTCGTACAACAAGGTCTTCGACGTCGACGTGGCGGTCCAGCGCGACACCGAGTTGTCGTACAAGGTCTTCCCGCAGATGGCGGACAAGGACCTCGACTACGACGCCACGAACGTCTCCGTCGACCTCGCCTTCACCGACGGCACCTATCTGAGCGACCTCAAGGCGGTCGACTCCCACGGCGGGCTCCTGACGCCGCAGGGCCAGGGCGCCGCCAAGCGGCTGTACGTGAACCAGTGGAACGCGGTGAAGTCGTCCATCGGCTCCGTCGCCGCGGGCAAGACCATCGACCGCGTCCTCGTCGCGTACGACTCCCCCAAGGGCCCGGCGAAGTTCCGCGGCTGGGTCGACGACATCGCCATCAAGCGCGCCGAACCCGTCCGCCCCAAGGCGCACCTGAGCGACTACGCGTCCACGACGCGCGGCACCAACTCCAGCGGCGGCTTCTCGCGCGGCAACACCTTCCCGGCGACGGCCGTCCCGCACGGCTTCAACTTCTGGACGCCGGTGACGAACGCCGGTTCGCTGAGCTGGCTGTACGACTACGCGCGCGACAACAACGCGGACAACCTGCCCACGATGGAGGCGCTGGCCGCGAGCCACGAGCCGAGCCCGTGGATGGGTGACCGCCAGACGTTCCAGATGATGCCGTCGGCCGCCGCGACGGTGGACACGTCCCGCAGCGGGCGCGCCCTCCCCTTCAAGCACGACAACGAGACGGCGAAGCCGTACTACTACGGCGTCACGTTCGAGAACGGCGTCAAGGCGGAGATGGCGCCGACCGACCACGCCGCCGCGCTGCGCTTCAGCTACCCGGGCGACGACGCGAGCGTGATCTTCGACAACGCCTCCGAACAGGGCGGCCTCACGCTCGACAAGGACAACGGCGTCGTCACCGGCTACTCGGACGTCAAGTCCGGCCTGTCGACCGGCGCCACGCGCCTCTTCGTCTACGGCGTCTTCGACAAGCCCGTCAAGGACGCGGCGGCCTCCGGCGTGAAGGGGCACTTCACCTTCGACGCGGGCAAGGACCGCACGGTCACGCTGCGCCTGGCGACCTCGCTCATCAGCATCGACCAGGCCAAGGACAACCTGGCGCAGGAGCTGCCGCAGCGGAAGTCCTTCACGTCGGTGCGCAACGCCGCGCGGGCGCAGTGGGACGCGCTGATGAACAAGGTCGAGGTGGAGGGTGCGACGGAGGACCAGCGGGTCTCGCTCTACTCCTCCCTGTACCGCCTGTACCTGTACCCGAACTCGGGCTTCGAGAAGGTCGGCGACAAGTACCTGTACGCCTCGCCGTTCACCGCGATGACCGGCCCCGACACGCCGACCCACACGGGCGCGAAGATCGTCGAGGGCAAGCCGTACGTCAACAACGGCTTCTGGGACACGTACCGGACGACGTGGCCCGCGTACTCGCTGTTCACGCCCGAGAAGGCCGGTGAGCTGGTCGACGGGTTCGTGCAGCAGTACAAGGACGGCGGCTGGATCTCCCGCTGGTCCTCGCCGGGCTACGCCGACCTGATGACCGGCACGTCGTCGGACGTCGCCTTCGCGGACGCGTACGTCAAGGGCGTCGACTTCGACGCCGAGGACGCGTACAAGGCCGCCGTGAAGAACGCGACCGTCGTGCCGCCGATCTCCGGCGTGGGCCGCAAGGGCATGCAGACCTCGCCCTTCCTCGGCTACACCAGCACCGACACGCACGAGGGTCTGTCGTGGGCCCTGGAGGGCTACCTCAACGACTACGGCATCGCGCAGATGGGCCAGGCGCTCTACAAGAAGACGGGGAAGAAGCAGTACAAGGAGGAGTCCGAGTACTTCCTCAACCGCGCCCGTGACTACGTGAACATGTTCGACGCCAAGGCGGCGGGCACCGGCTTCTTCCAGGGCAGGACCGCCAAGGGCGACTGGCGCGTGGAGTCGTCCAAGTTCAACCCGGCGATCTGGGGCTACGACTACACGGAGACCAACGCCTGGGGCTACGCCTTCACGGCCGTCCAGGACAGCAAGGGCCTGGCGAACCTGTACGGCGGCAAGAACGGCCTCGCCAAGAAGCTCGACACGTACTTCGACACGACCGAGACGGGTTCGGCGGACGTGGCGGGCTCGTACGGCGGCGTCATCCACGAGATGACGGAGGCGCGTGATGTGCGGATGGGCATGTACGGCCACTCCAACCAGGTCGCGCACCACGTCACGTACATGTACGACGCGGCCGGCCAGCCGTGGAAGACGCAGGAGAAGGTCCGCGAGGTCCTCTCCCGCCTCTACACCGGCAGCGAGATCGGCCAGGGCTACCACGGCGACGAGGACAACGGCGAGCAGTCGGCCTGGTACCTCTTCTCCTCCATGGGCTTCTACCCGCTCGTCATGGGCAGCGGCGAGTACGCGATCGGCTCCCCGCAGTTCACGAAGATGACGCTGCACCTGGAGAACGGCAAGAAGCTCACCATCAAGGCGCCCAAGAACAGCGCGAAGAACATCTATGTGCAGGGCGTCAAGGTCAACGGCAAGGCGTGGAACAAGACGTCGCTGCCGCACTCGGTCGTCGCCAAGGGCGGCACGATCGAGTTCGCGATGGGCGCGAAGCCGTCCGCCTGGGGCACGGGCAAGGACGCAGCTCCCGTGTCCATCACGCAGGACGACAAGGTGCCGTCGCCGCGCAAGGACGCGATCACCGGTTCCGGGGCGCTGTTCGACAACTCGTCGGCGACGAGCGCGAGCGCGGCCGGTTCGGTTGAGCTGCCGGTCGGCGCGGAGGGTACGAAGGCCGTGCAGTACACGCTGACCAGCGCCGACAAGGCGTCCGCCCCGACCGGGTGGAAGCTTGAGGCTTCGGCGGACGGTACGTCCTGGAAGACGCTCGACCAGCGGTCCGGCGAGTCCTTCACCTGGGACAAGCAGACCCGGGCCTTCACCGTGCCGAAGCCGGGCTCGTACAAGCAGTACCGGCTCGTGTTCACGGGCGGGGCGGCGACGGTGGCGGAGGTGGAGTTGCTGTCGTAGCGCGGGTGAGTGTCTGCGTGCATGAAGTCGCGGGCGGGCGTGGAGTGTTCACGCCCGCCCGCGGCGGTTTTCCGGAGCGTCAGATGGTCGTCAGTTCGTCACGATGAGCTTCTTGGGGAAGCCGAGGTTCTTGCCCCTCTTGTACAGGTCCTTGATGTCGGCGGGCTTCAGCTTGATGCAGCCGGCGGACTTGTAGTCGCTGTTGCCGTCCCAGCGCCGGGGCTCACTGCTGCCCTGGCCGCCGTTCTTCGTCATCTCGCTGTGGATGAACAACTGGGTCCTGCGGGTGTAGCCGTTCTTGCACGTGGTGTCGTTGAGGTGGAACGCGTACCCCTTGATCGCGGTGCCGTCGTACTTCTTGTACCACTTCTTGATCTTGTACGTCTTGGTGGGCAGCCAACCCCTCAGGCTGGCGCACTCGTTCGTGGAGACGCCGGAGCCGGCCCGGTACTTCTTGATCACCTTGTCCGGCCCGGAGACGCTCTTCATCAGCGCCAGCGTGGAGTTGGTGTTGGTGCGCTTGTCGAACTTCAAGTAGTACGACGACGCGGCCGCGGACGCGGTCGGCTGCGCCTGGGCCGGCGCCGTCGCCGTGGTCGCGAGGCCGCCGACGATGGTGGCGGCGAGGAGTACGGGGGCGAGGCGTGCTCGGGTGTTCATGAGTGCTCCGATCACAGGGTGGTGTGTTTGTTGCCCGGCGTGCTGCCGGGGCTGGATCAGAGCTTTGCGAGCCGCTGCGAGGGCCGGCAACGGGTTGCTGGTGTCCCGGACAAGTCCTGGGTGTCCGTGCAGGTCAACGGGGTGTCCGGGACACTGGGAGACACCCGTGTTCGCCCGCCCGACAAGAAGGGGCCCGCATGAGCGGACTCGCCAAGGTCTACCTGCTGTGGCACGTGCACCACCGGACGGAGGAGGGCGGAGTCGTTCGGCACTTCTCCGACCCCGACGACTTCTGGTCCGACGCCGAGGGTGGGGACGACGTCAAACACCTCGGCGCCTATTCGAGCCGCGAAGCGGCAGAGGGACGCGTCGAACGCGCTCGGCGGCTTCCCGGTTTCGCCGATGAGCCCGCCTGCTTCTACATCGAGGAAGCCGTGCTCGACGAGGACCAGTGGACAGAAGGGTTCGTCACGGAACCCTGATCTCGCACCACACGACCTTGCCGGGGTCCCGCTCCTCCACGCCCCACTTGTCGGCCAGCGCCGTCACCAGGAGCAGGCCCCGGCCCCCTTCGGCGTCGGTCGCCGGGCCCGGCACGGCCGGTACGCCGTCGCCGGTGTCGTGGACTTCCACACGGACCCCGTCTTCGTACGCCGTCATGCGCAGGAAGAAGCCCCGGCCGGGCGGGACGCCGTGCAGCAGGGCGTTCGTGGTGAGTTCGCTGACGCAGAGCAGGATGTCGTCCGCGCGGTCCTTGACGCCCCAGTCACGTAGCGCGGCCCGAGCGAAGTCGCGGGCTGCTGGCACGGATTGGCGTTCGCGGCGGTAGAAGCGTTCGCGGAGATCCTCGTTCATGAGCCAACTGTTGCGCAGAGTGATTGCCTTGTGACAGTTCGCGCACCCCGACGGCCTTTTCGTCGGGGTGCGCGCAGTGTCGACCGAGCGTGAAGGTGGGGACAGTGCGCACTATGAAGCGTCCGTCGAAGAGTCCATCGGCGATGAGGATGGTTGCCGATCTCGTCGCCCTGTTCCGCAGATCCGCTGGGCTTACGCAGGCGACGCTCGGGGAGCGCATCGGGGTGGCCGAGTCGACCGTCGCCGCGATTGAGCAGGCTCGGCGGCCGTTGGTGCCGGAGCTGGCCGCCGCGATGGATGAACTGTTCGGGAGCCCTGGGGTGTTGGCGGTGGCGGTGGCCGCCTTGCCGGAGGTCGACCAGTACCCCATGTGGGCCGAGTCCTACATCCAGCACGAGCGGGAGGCGATCGCCCTGTGCTGGTACGACACCCTGGTCGTGCCCGGCCTGCTCCAGACCGAGGAGTACGCCCGCACCTTGCTGCGGCAGCGCGTGCCCGCGTACGACGCGGACGAGATCGAGTCGAGGACGGCAGGGCGCGTCGAGCGGCAAGCCATACTGCGCCGCAAGTGTCCACCGACGCTGAGCTTCGTCGTGTGGGAGCCCGCGCTCAGGATGGGCATCGCTGAACCGGCGGTGCGGGCGGAGCAGTTGCGTCACCTACGTGCGTGTGCGGACCTGCCGAGCCTGACCTTGCAGATTCTGGCGCTCGATGCGCCGGAGAATGCTGGAGATGCGGGGCCCTTCACCCTGCTGGAGACCCCGGAACATCAGCACCTCGCTTACGCCGAATCGCAACGCGGAAGCCAGTGGGTTTCCGACGCGGGCGAAGTGTCCATCCTGGAACGCAAATATGCGATGCTGCGGTCACAGGCCCTCAGCCCCAAGGAGACCAGGGGCCTGCTGGACCGGCTGGCAGGAGAGCAATGAGCACCGCACTGAACTGGTTCAAGTCGAGCTATAGCAGCAGCGAGGGCGGCCAGTGCCTCGAAGTCGCCTACGCCTGGCGGAAGTCGAGCCACAGCAGCAGTGAAGGCGGCGCTTGCGTCGAAGTCGCGCACGACTGGCAGAAGTCGACTCACAGCAGCGACGAAGGCGGCCAGTGCGTAGAGGTGTCAGCCCACCCCACCGCCATCCACATCCGCGACTCCAAGAACCCGGCGGGCCCGCACTTCACGGTCGCCCCGGCCGTCTGGGCCGACTTCCTGAACGGCGCCACCGCGTGATCGACGTAGACAGATACCTGGCCGTGCTGGGAGTGGCACGGCCGGACACCCCCACCGCCGACGCCCTCTGGGCCTTGCACCGCGCCCACGTGGAGCGCATCCCGTACGAGACGCTCGACAACCAGCTCGGGCGGCGCACGGACATCGAACCCGCCGAATCCGTCGCCCGGTTCCTACAAGGCCGCGGCGGCTACTGCTTCACCCTGAACGGCGGCTTCGCCGCGCTGCTGCAAGCCCTCGGCTACGACGTGACGATGCACGTGGCCGGGGTGCAGGACGAGGTCGAGGACCCGGACGGGCCCGGCGGCGACCATCTCGCCCTCACAGTCGGGCTGGACGGCGAGCGCTGGCTCGTGGACGTAGGGCTTGCGGGCGGCATGTACGAACCCCTCCCCCTACGCCAAGGGACGTACACGCAGGGCCCGTTCACGTACGGCATGGCCCCGTCGACCGTCGTGCCGGGCGGCTGGCGGTTCATCCACGACCCGCGTGGCGCGTTCGACACGATGATGTTCGCACCGGAGCCGGTCGGGATGGCCGCCTTCGAGGCCAAGCACATCGAGTTGTCGACCTCGCCCGAGTCCGGATTCGTCCGGGTCTTCCAGGCCCAGCTCCGCGAGGCCAAGGGCGTCGTCATGCTGCGCGGCTGCGTGCTGCGCAGGATCGACGCCGGGGGCACGGAGGAGCGGATCATCGATGTCGCCGAGGACTGGTACGACGTGCTCACCGACACGTTCCACCTGAACCTGGACGACGTGGACGCATCCGAGCGGGCGCGCCTCTGGGACCACGTTCGCGCCGAGCACCGCAAAAGATACGGGTCATGAGCAACAGGGCCGCACCCCCGTCCACCGGGAATGCGGCCCTGAACTGCGTTACCGGCCCGCCTACTTGCGGATCAGGCTGCGCAGCACGTACTGCATGATGCCGCCGTTGCGGTAGTAGTCCGCCTCGCCGGGGGTGTCGATGCGGACGACCGCGTCGAACTCCACGCCGGTGTCGGTCGTGACCTTGACCGTGCGCGGGGTGGTGCCGTTGTTCAGCTCCTCGATGCCGGTGAAGGAGAAGGTCTCCTCGCCGGTGAGGCCGAGGGAGGCGGCCGACTGGCCCTCCGGGAACTGGAGCGGGAGGACGCCCATGCCGATGAGGTTCGAGCGGTGGATGCGCTCGTAGGACTCGGCGATGACGGCCTTGACGCCGAGGAGCGCGGTGCCCTTGGCGGCCCAGTCGCGGGACGAGCCGGAGCCGTACTCCTTGCCCGCGAGGACGACGAGCGGGATGCCCTGCTCGATGTAGTTGCGCGAGGCGTCGTAGATGAACGAGACCGGCGCGTCGGGCTGGGTGAAGTCGCGGGTGTAGCCGCCCTCGGTGCCCGGCGCGATCTGGTTGCGCAGGCGGATGTTGGCGAACGTGCCGCGGATCATGACCTCGTGGTTGCCTCGGCGCGAGCCGTAGGAGTTGAAGTCGCGGCGCTCGACGCCGTGCTCCGTGAGGTACTTGCCGGCCGGGGTGTCGGCCTTGATGGCGCCGGCGGGCGAGATGTGGTCCGTCGTCACCGAGTCGCCGAGCTTCGCGAGGACGCGGGCGCCCGTGATGTCCGTGACCGGCTCCGGGTCCATCTGCATGCCCTCGAAGTACGGGGGCTTGCGGACGTAGGTGGACTCGCTGTCCCACTCGAAGGTGTTGCCGGTCGGGATCGGCAGCGCCTGCCACTGGGCGTCGCCCGCGAAGACGTCCTGGTAGGACTTGTTGAACATGTCCTCGCCGATGGCGTTGGCCACGACGTCGTTGACCTCGGCCTCGGTCGGCCAGATGTCCTTGAGGTAGACCGGGTTGCCGTCCTGGTCGGCGCCCAGGGCGTCCTTGGTGATGTCGACCTTCATCGAACCCGCGAGGGCGTACGCGACGACCAGCGGCGGGGACGCCAGGTAGTTCATCTTGACGTCGGGGTTGATGCGGCCCTCGAAGTTGCGGTTGCCGGAGAGGACCGAGGTGACGGCGAGGTCGTGGTCGTTGACGGCCTTCGAGACCTCCTCGGGCAGCGGGCCCGAGTTGCCGATGCAGGTGGTGCAGCCGTAGCCGACGAGGTTGAAGCCGACCTTGTCGAGGTAGGGGGTGAGGCCCGCCTTGTCGAAGTAGTCGGTGACGACCTTCGAGCCCGGCGCCAGGGTCGTCTTGACCCACGGCTTGCGGGTCAGGCCCTTCTCCACGGCCTTCTTCGCGACGAGCGCGGCGGCGACCATGACGTACGGGTTCGAGGTGTTGGTGCAGGAGGTGATGGCCGCGACCGTCACCGCGCCGTGGTCCAGCTCGTACGTCGAGCCGTCGGGGGCGGTCACGAGGACCGGGTTCGACGGGACGCCGTCCGTGGTGGCCGGGGCGTCGGAGGCCGGGAAGGACTCCTTGCCCGCCTCGTCGACCGAGTCGACGTAGTTGCGGACGTCCGTCTTGAACTGCTCGGCGGCGTTCGCGAGGACGATGCGGTCCTGCGGGCGCTTCGGACCGGCGATCGAGGGGACGACCGTCGCGAGGTCCAGCTCCAGCTTCTCGGAGAAGTCGGGCTCGGCGGCCGGGTCGAGCCAGAGGCCCTGCTCCTTGGCGTACGCCTCGACGAGCGCGACCTGCTGCTCGGAGCGGCCGGTGAGCTTCAGGTAGTTCAGGGTCTCGCCGTCGATCGGGAAGATCGCGGCGGTGGAGCCGAACTCCGGCGACATGTTGCCGATGGTGGCGCGGTTGGCCAGCGAGGTGGCGGCGACGCCCTCACCGTAGAACTCGACGAACTTGCCGACGACGCCGTGCTTGCGCAGCATCTCGGTGATCGTGAGAACCAGGTCGGTGGCGGTCGTGCCGGGCTTCAGCTCGCCCGTCAGCTTGAAGCCGACCACGCGCGGGATCAGCATGGAGACCGGCTGGCCGAGCATCGCGGCCTCGGCCTCGATGCCACCGACGCCCCAGCCGAGGACGCCCAGGCCGTTGACCATCGTGGTGTGCGAGTCGGTACCGACCAGGGTGTCGGGGTACGCCTGGCCATTGCGGACCATGACCGTGCGCGCCAGGTGCTCGATGTTGACCTGGTGGACGATGCCGGTGCCCGGGGGGACGACCTTGAAGTCGTCGAACGCGGTCTGGCCCCAGCGCAGGAACTGGTAGCGCTCCTTGTTGCGGCCGTACTCCAGCTCGACGTTCTGGCCGAAGGCGTCCTTCGTACCGAACTTGTCAGCGATGACGGAGTGGTCGATGACCAGCTCGGCCGGGGAGAGCGGGTTGACCTTGTCGGCGTCGCCGCCGAGCTCCTTGACGGCCTCACGCATGGTGGCGAGGTCGACGACGCAGGGCACGCCGGTGAAGTCCTGCATGATCACGCGGGCCGGCGTGAACTGGATCTCCTGCGACGGCTGGGCCTGGGAGTCCCAGCCGCCGAGGGCACGGATGTGGTCGGCGGTGATGTTCGCGCCGTCCTCGGTGCGGAGCAGGTTCTCCAGCAGAACCTTGAGGCTGTAGGGAAGGCGAGCGGAGCCCTCGACCTTGTCCAGCCTGAAGATCTCGTACGACTCGTCGCCCACGCGCAGCGTGCTGCGGGCGTCGAAGCTGTTCGCCGACACGACAGTCTCCTTCATTGATGTGCGCGTTCCACCGCAATCCTGCCGCCACGCCACGTTGCCGAATTCGGTGAGGTAAGGCTAAGTTAGGTAACCCTTACTGAAACCTTCACCGCCTCACCGCCCGAGTCGGCGGCGCCGGGCGGCCGCGGGGCGCCTCGGCAGATATCTCGATGTCGAGATAACTCTAACACCAGCCCTCCGGACGGCTCGACTGATACCCACGCCGTCCGCGTCTGTTGCTGAGATGGATCCCGCGAAGACGCGCTTCTGCCCCCCGCGCGTGCGCACAGTGCACACGCGGCGCCGTAGGTCGCTGTCGGACAGTGTGTGCGGGCTCAGTCCGAAGGGGTAGTGCCAGGCGGCCCCTTCGGTGATCGCGGAGTGAGTGTCATCTCGCGGGCTGACACTGCGCCGCTACGACCGGAGAGCACATGGGCTGCGACTCCTGGCTGAAAGCGGCACCAAGTGACTCCTGGACGTCGATCAGGCCGGCACGGAACGCCTCCCAGCCGCTCTGGCCTCACTGGGACGACGGCATACGGGAGCGTCGGCAAGCTCCGGACTGTGCTGTCCGCCGCGTGGACGGCTCAACTGTGGTCGTCGGCATCCGCACGGATGCGCGGATGGAGCTCAAGGACGTGAGAGCGTTCGAGGTGGCGGAGTGCAATGTGTGTTCGGTCCGCCTTGGGAGCCCCTGAGACCGTGGATGCGGCAGAAGGGGCGCATTTGGAGGTGCCGCACAACCTGCCATCGTGGGCTAAGGGCTGTCCCGTGAATGATCTACGGCGTTCCGGTTGACCAGTTCGTTTCTCGTTACCCGGCCAGGGCGAGGCCGTGCAGGCGAGCGATGCCGAGCATTGCCTGGTGCACACCGTCACCTTTCAGGCGGCAGTCGCGGAGGTTCTTCCAGGTCTTCATCCGGGCCAAGGTGTGCTCGACGTGGGCACGAACCTTTGGGTGAGATGCGTTGTGTTCCTCTTTTCACACCAGGAGTTCGGCCTGCCCGCGCCCGCGGCGGTGCGGGATTACCAGGCCGGTGCCGCAATAGCCGCCGTCTGCACTGACGGTGATCCCGCCGACAGCGCTTTTCGCACCGGAAAGCTCCCACGGCCTGCGGTCGTTGCGGTTGCCGGGGACCGGCCGGCCGACGGCGACCACGAGCCGGGTGCCGGCCTCGATGACGACCTGGTTATTGGTCGAGTACCGGTAGTTCTTCGACTGCTCGGCGACGGTGCGGTCCCGGGTGGGCACCAGGGTTCCGTCCACGATCAGCACGGCGTCCTTCCGCAACCGCCTGCGCGGCTGGAACGTGAACGAGGGCCCGAGGTGGTCGATGATGCGGTCGGCGGCTGACTTGGACAACACGAACAGCGGCGCAAGCTGCCGCAAGGTCAGTTTCGTCCGCCAGCATGCGGCGACTAGGCCGTGTTTTAGAACTCGCTGACCTTGCTGGTTGGCCGCCCGGGGAAGTCGCGCGCGGCCATCCAGATGGTGAGGTCGCGGGCGATGTCGTTGACGCTGGTCGCCGTGGTGACCTCGTGTTCGCGTCGGGTGGTGTCGCGTCGGACGATCTCGTAGCCACCTGCGTCCAGGAGGGCCACGGAGGCGAACCAGACGGGATCGTCCTCGTCGGGCTGAACGACCACGAAGGTGTTTTCGGAGTCGTTGAGGTCGCTGATCATCATGAACAGCGCGTCCTCGGAGGGGTCGTCGATGCGGTCACCGTTCTCACTGTCGGCGCCGTAGTACTGAGCCCCCATCGTTGCCTCCCTCTCGCACTGCTGGCCCTGGTCGCGGTCAGCATGGCATGAGGAACCGACAGCTCAGTGCAGCGGCAGCCATTCGCCGATGGCGGCGATCAGGACGGTGGCTTCGAAGCGAACCGCGAGCTTGTCGAACCGGGTGGCGACCGCCCGGTTGCGCTTGAGCCGGTTGATCCCGCACTCGACCGCGTGCCGGGCCTTGTAGTCCTCGTGGTCAAAGGCCGGCGGCCGCCCGCCGGCCCTCCCTCGCCGTTTGCGGTTGGCGACCTGATCGGCAGGCTCCGGGATCGTGCACCGGATTCCCCGCTTTCGCAGGTAGGCGCGGTTGGCGCGGGAGGAGTACGCCTTGTCGCCCCGCACTCGCAGCGGGCGGACGCGGGGACGGCCCGCTCCGGTGCGGGGCACTCGGATGCCTTCCAGGACGGCCGCGAACTGAGGGCTGTCACCGCACTGACCTGCGGTGACCAGCAAGGACAGCGATCGTTGGCCTTGCTCGCAGGCGAGGATGGATCTTCAAGGTGAAGCCTCCCCGTGACCGGCCCAGGCCGTGGTCGTCGGGCTCGGCGCGGGCTCCAGCCGGCAGTTCTTTCTGGGCCTGCCCGTCGCGGTGGGCGCTGGCGGCGTGCTGATGGGCCCGGCAGACTGTGGAGTCGACGTTGACCTCCCACGTGATCAGCCGTTCCGCATCCGCCCGGGCTTGCAGCCCGGTCAGGAGTTTGGGCCAGGTGTCGTCACGCTGCTAACGGCGGAAGAGTCCGTAGACCGTCTGCCACGGCCCGTATCCGACCGGCAGATTCCGCCACGGGGCACCCGGTCCGCACCCTCCACCGGATGCCGTCGATCAGCTTCCGCCGCCCCGACGACCGCCTTCCCAGCACCGCCACCGGCAGCATCGGCTCCAGCACCGCCCACTGACCGTCAGAAAGATCCCCTCGCCCCACCTAAGATCATCACGGCACGAGACGAGGGAACGGGCCCACTTCTAAAACACGACCTATCGAAACCCGGTCCTCCAAGGGCAAACTTCACGGTCGGCCTCCGCGGACCACATCCGCGCCTTCGCGGCGCAACTCGGCGATCAGCTTGTTGAATTCACGCAGGCTCAGCCCAGCAAATGGGGCTATCCAGGACGGCTCCGACGCCGTGGTCACACCAGCCATCCCAAGATCACCTCCTGGGACGGGGGCGAGGTGCGATGTCCTGCGGAATCCGATAACGCAGCGCAGCTCAGGCGTCGACAATCATCGGATGCACAAAGTGAAGTTTTCCGACGGGATGATCACTCTGCCCCCGCTGCGCCTGGACGATGCGGAGGCGCACCTCGCAGGGGAGGCTAAGAACGGCTAACACAATGAGCTACATCGGCCCCGGTGGCCGTGCCTCGTAGGCGAGTTGGGCGTTGTCCGGGCCGTGGGGACTCCACCGTGGATCGTGCCGGATGACCTGTGGGAGCGGATCGAGCCGCTGCTGCCCAAGAAGGAACGGCGGTTCCGCTACCCCGGTCGTCGCCCGGTCCCGGACCGCCAGGTCCTGTGCGGGATCCTGTACGTCCTGCACACCGACATCCAGTGGGAACACCTCCCCAAGGAGCTCGGCTTCGGCTCCGGGATGACGTGCTGGCGCCGGCTGCGGGACTGGAACG